>NZ_SRLV01000084.1:0-39045 GCF_006518205.1 Myxococcus sp. CA005
AAGAGACAGGGGCGGGGGTGAAGCCACCTCGGCGGCGGCAGGGGCCTTGGTGGCCTCGGCGACCTGCGCGGGGGGCGTAGACGTGACAGCAGCCGGAGCCGTGGGCTCCGTGGCGGCGGCGACCGGGGCCTCGACGCGCTGGGGCTCCGGGGCGCTCGGCGCCTCGACGGGCGCACGGGGCGCCTCGACGGGCGGAGGTGCCTGCACTGGCTCCTCGGCGGCGAACGTGGCGGGCTCGGGCGCCGACGGCGGCTCATAGGCGGGCTCGGCGGCCTGTGAAGCCTCGGCCCCGCTGTCCGCGGTCGCACCGGCGGGCGGACCCACCTTGCGGCGCACGACGAAGCCCTTCGCCGTCACGGGCGGCGTGGCCTGCTTCGGCTTGCGCTTGTCCAGAATCTTCTGGACGGCAGCGGTCGCCTGGTCGTCATCGAGAGACGACGAGTGGCTCTTGACGTCGTAACCGAGGCTCGACAGCTCGGTGACGACCTCCTTGTTGTCGAGCTCAATCCCGTGGCTCTTGAGTTCCTTGGCGATTTCGTGGACGCGCTTCTTCGACATATTGCCCTTGATGGCCTTCTGCTCCGCCGACTCCGGGGCGCAGCACCCTAGTCCAAACCCGAAAATGTGTGCGAGTGGTGGCTAACACCCACTCCCCCCCGCACCCCTCCGCTCACCGTCCCCCTGCTCCCATGCCTGTCCGAGCTGCGACGGGTCAACCTGGCCCGCCTTTCCGCGAAAGGCCCTACCAAACGCCTTCCGCTTCAGCGCTGCCGTCAGACAACCGGCACCGCACAGGTAGGCGCCCCGTCCTGGCAGCCGCCTTTTCCTGTCCACCTCGATGGCGCCTCCGGGCCCTATCACGAACCGGGTCAGTTCCGCCTGTTGTCGCCGCGACCCGCATCCGACGCACGTCCGGACCGGACCTGACCCCGCATTCTGAACTTCCGGCCTGGGCCGGCCAGCCGGGCGCCGCACGTCCCCTCCCTCGCTTAGCTTACGGCGCCTTGGTGGCTTCTGCGCCACCCTCAAGTGCCACCGTCATGGCGCCGCGCTCGGCATTCAGCTCCGCGCGCAGCTTGGCTTCCTCCACCAGATAGTTTTCCGCCGCGCTCTTCAGCTGGCGGGCCTTCTTGATACCCACACCCGGAACATCGCCCAGCTTCGCCAGGTCCTTCTCGTTGGCGATGTCCTCCACCGAGCGGTACCCCGCGAGGATGAGCTGCTCGATGGTCTTCTCACCGACGCCACGCACGCGCGCCATGCGCTCGGGCTGGCTGAGCTCGTCCGGATGCCGCCGAGCCTCCGCGATGCGGGCCTGCTCTCTTTCATAATCCATGCGCGACAGTTCCGCCTGATCCTCGACCATCCGGGTCCGGGCGGCTTCCTGCATGGAGGGGATGCGGGCCGGGTCGATGCCGGGCAGCTGCGCCAGCAACTCCGCGTTGGCCTCGGCGATGTCCCGGGCCTGACGGAAGCCGTGCGCGTAGAGCGTCTCCACCAGCATCTCGTTGACGCCGGGCAGCGAGCCCAGCGAGCGGTTGGCGAACTCGCGCAGCTCCCGGACCCGGCTCTCGCTGTTGATGTCGAGCTTCCAGCCGGTCAGCTGGGCTGCCAAGCGGACGTTCTGACCGCGACGGCCAATGGCCAGGCTGAGCTGGTCGTCCGGGACGATGAGCTCCATGGCGTGGTTGGCCTCGTCGATGATGACGCGGCTGACCTCCGCCGGGGCCAGCGCCGAGCACACGAAGCGGGCCGGATCCTCGTCGAAGGGGACGATGTCGATCTTCTCGCCGCGCAGCTCCTGCACCACCGCCTGAACACGGCTGCCCTTCATACCGACGCAGGCGCCCACGGGGTCCACGTCCGAGTCCCGGCTGGACACGGCAATCTTCGCCCGGCCGCCCGGCTCACGCGCCGCCGCCTCGATGACGACGATGCCTTCGGCGATTTCCGGCACCTCCATCTCGAACAGCTTGGTGAGCAGGTTGACGGACGCGCGGCTGAGGACAATCTGGGGGCCCTTGGACTCACGGAGCACGTCCAGCACGTAGGCCTGGACGCGGTCGCCGGGACGGTAGGTCTCACGCGGGACCTGCTCGCGCACCGGCAGCACGGCCTCGGCGCGGCCCAGGTCCACGATGATGTTGCCGCGCTCGAACCGGCGGGCGATGCCGGTGACGATTTCGTTCTTCCGGTCGCGGTACTCGTTGAAGACGTTCTCCCGCTCCGCGTCGCGCGTGCGCTGCAGGATGACCTGCTTGGCCGTCTGCGCGGCGATGCGGCCGAAGCCGCGACGGAAGGTCTTCAGGCGGAGGATGTCACCGTACTGGTCGTCCTGGGCCTTGGCCTCGGCGGCGTCCTCGTCCCGGTAGAAGATCTGGAACACGAGCTCGTCGCCCGGCTCCACTTCCATGCCCTTCTTGTGGGCCTCGACCAGGGAGATCTGATTCACCGCCTGGACCGGATCGACAATCTCCTCGACCACGGTGATGGCCTGGAACAGCTCCACGACGCCCTTGTCCGGGTCGTACTTCGCCTCGAGCTCGCGGTCCTGGCCAAAGTGCTTCTTGGCCGCGGTCTTCATCGCGTCTTCGAGCGTGGCAATCAGCACAGCCCGGTCGATGCCCTTGTCCTTGGCGACCTGGTCCAGGACGAGGTTGAGGTTGACACTCGGGTTGGCTTGCTGCGTGGGCATGGTCTTCTCCTAAAAGGGTCCACGGGCGCCCTCGCGCGGAGGGGCACCCTGTATGTCGACGTCTAGAACTGGAACTCCAGGTTCGCCTTGGCGATGTCCTTGAAGAGGATGTGGAAGGTTCCGGCCCCTTCCACCTCCACCGAGATGCCGTCGCCTGCCACCTCGGTCAGCGTGCCGGTGAAGTTCTTGCGCGGGGGCTCTCCCACCGGGCCGAACGTCTTCACCTTCACCTGCTGTCCCTTCACCCGCTCGAAGTGCGTCGGCTTCCTCAGCGGACGGTCCACCCCGGGGCTGGAAACCTCCAGGTTGTACTCGTGGGGGATGAAGTCCTCCACGTCGAGCGACGGATCCACCGCGCGCGACACCTGGGTGCACTCGTCCAGCCCTACGCGGCCACCCGGCTTGTCGATGAACAACCGGAGCACCCAGCCCTCGCGCTCCCGGAGGAATTCCAGGTCCACGAGCTCCAGGCCTTCACCCGCGACAATGGGCTCGAGCAGGGCCAAGGCCCGCTCCTCCACCGTCTGCTTGAGGTTCTTCTCCGACATAAGCGGGAAACCAGTCTCCAAAAACACGAAAAGCGGGCACGCGGCCCACTTTTCGAAGTGCTTCATCGAAAAATGTCGGGGCGTCCGTAGCACACGCCCCGTCGGGGTGTAAAGGAAGGACACGCCCTCCTACTCCGGGCGAAACCCGCCCGGCAGGGCGAGGAATTCCCAGGGGTTCCGAGGCCCCATGGGGGTTATAACGCGCCCATGCACCTCATCGCCGCCGCGCAGATGGTGTCCACCGCCGACAAGGCCCACAACCTGGAAGCCGCGACCCGGCTCGTCCGGCGCGCCGTCGCACTGGGTGCCCGGCTGGTGGGCCTCCCCGAGAACTTCTCCTGGATGGGGCCAGAGCCCGAGCGGCAGGACGCCGCCGAGGGGCTCGACGGTCCGACGCTGTCCCAGATGGCCAGCCTGGCCCGGGAGCTGAAGGTGACGCTGCTGGCCGGCAGCGTGCTGGAGACGGGCGCGCCGGGTGGGCGCCTCTACAACACCAGCGTCCTCTTCGGCCCCGGCGGCGAGCGGCTGGCCGTGTACCGGAAAATCCACCTCTTCGACGTCGAGGTGGGAGATGGTGCGACCTATCAGGAGTCCGCGGCGGTGGCGCCGGGGACGGAGGTGGTCTCCGCGGAGACGGAGGTCGGCCGGCTGGGGCTATCCGTCTGCTACGACCTGCGATTCCCCGAACTGTACCGGCGGCTGTCCCGCGAAGGCGCCACGCTGCTGGCGGTCCCGGCGGCCTTCACCCTCATGACGGGCAAGGACCACTGGGAAGTGCTCCTGCGGGCCCGCGCCATCGAGAACCAGGCGTACGTGCTGGCGCCCGCTCAGGGAGGACGGCACTCCGCCAACCGCGTCACCTATGGCCACGCCCTGGTGGTGGACCCGTGGGGCCTGGTGACTGCGCGGGCCTCCGAGGGAGAGGGGCTCGCGCTGGCGCCGGTGGACCCGGAGCTGCAAGCGCGCATCCGACGCAACCTCCCCTGCCTGGAGCACCGCCGTTTGAACTAGCGTGCGTGTACCCAGGCCCGCCCCCCCTCGGGTCCACCTTCGATAGACTTCGGGTCCCCCGGAACTCCTCTCGTGAACGGACGACGCTGGTCTCCCATGTTGCTTGCGCTCGCGCTTTCGGCCCTCCCCGCCGGCTGCACCGCCGATGAGCGTCCGTCCGCGCCCGACGCGGCAACGCCTCCCACAGTGGCCACGCACCGCGCACACCTGCGAGCCATGAAGGGCGGCGTCCAAATCAAGCGCGCCACGGCCGACGAGTGGAGCCCCGCCCGGGAAGGCCAGCCGCTCTACGAGAATGACAAGGTCCGCACCGAGGCGGGCGCCGGCACCGACATCGTCTTCGCCGCCAACGGCAGCACGGTGCACCTCACCGGGGACTCGCTCATCAGCATCGCGGAGACGCGCACCCGCCCCGGCCAGCAGCGCACGGACCTCACCGTGTTGCGGGGCCGCATCGACGCGGAGCTGGAGAAGCCCGCCACCCAGTCCCTGTCCGTCACCACGCCGTCCGCCACCATCCAGGCGGGAAGGGAGATTGTCTTCCAATGAAGGCGGCGCTCCTCCTCCTCACATGGCTGGGCACGACGCCCCCGGGCACCGTGGTGGTGGGCCCCAACGAATCCCTGCGCCAGGTGGCCCAGCGCACCCTGGGCGACGCGCGCGCCGCGGAGGAACTGCGCGCACTCAACGGACTTTCCTCGGACGACGTGGCGGCGGGGACCCGGCTGAAGGTGCCCGGCCACGAGCGCGTGCTGGCGCAGAAGGCCCTGGAGACGGCGCGCACGCTGGTGGCCAGCTCGAAGGATGCGAGCGTCCCCCCAGCGGCCTCCTCCCGGCTGAAGGTCGCGGAGTCCCATTTCCGCGAGGCGCGCTACACGCAGGCGGCCTCGGAGGCCAATGCCGTGGGGAAGCTGGTGGCGGCAGACCGCTCGCCGCAGTCCTCCGCGTTCACCGTGGAAGTGGGCGACGGCGACAGCACCACCGTCACCGTGAAGCACGGCCCGCCGGTCCGCGTGGAGGCCGAGGGCGTCGCCCAGCCCGTCGCCAAGGGTGAATCCATCCGCGTGGAGAAGGGCCATCCGCCCCCCGCGCCCCTTCGACCGCTGGTGGCCCCCAGCCCCGGGCAGCCGGAGGATTCCGCGCGCCTGAAGCGACGCCCCGACCGGGACGGGCACCTGGGCCCGGTGAAGCTGACCTGGGAGGCTGTACGGGGCGCGGAACGTTATGAAGTGGAAGTGTCGCGCGCGCAGGAGCAACGCGCCGTCTTCACGCAGACAGTCACCAGCCTGGAAGCGAAGCTGCCAGTGCTACCCGCGGGAAGCTACCGGTGGACGGTGCGCGCGGTGGGCCCCGCGGGTCCGTCCGAGCCCAGCGCGCCCAGGCACTTCGAGCTGGTGTCCGAGCGCCTCAAACTCGAAGTGAAGAAGGGCCAGTGGCAGTAACCCCTGGAGGAGCCACGCCGTGCGCCTGTTCAAAGCCATCCTCCTGTTGATGCTGGTGGTGGGCGTCGTCCCCACGCTGATGGTGGGGTGGCTCTCCGTCTCCCACACCCGGGAGCTCCTGGTGCGCGACGCCCAGGAACTGGCACAGGAGCGCGTGAAGCAGCTGCGCCTCAAGGCCGAAATCTTCCTCGGCGAGCCCACCGACGCGGTGCTGGGCCTGGCCCGCGTGCCCGGCTTCTTCGGCCTGCCATTGGAAGCGCAGCAGACACACCTGGCCTCGGTGCTCAACCAGCGGCGCGATGTGCTGGCGCTCACCGTGTTCGACGCCAACCGCCAGCGGCTGCCGGGACTCCAGGCCTTCTCCAAGCACGACGTGCCGCCCACCGCGCTGGCCGGGCATGAGGAGCGCGCGCGGGCGCTGCTCGAGAACATCGAGGGCGTGCGCTACGCGGACGTGGTGAAGGACCCGCAGGGTAGCGAGCCGGTGCTGACGCTGGCCTTCCCGCTGGGCGAGCCCGTCCGGGGGTACATCGCGGCGGACCTGTCCCTGGCCGACCTGCGGAAGATGCTGGAGCAGGAGCGCGTGGGCAGCACCGGCTTCGCGTATCTGGCGGACCGTCACGGTCACCTCGTGGCGGGCGGTGGCGGCGTCGCCGGCCTGGGCGAGGACGTGGCGCAGCGCGGCCCGGTGGCGCACCTGCTGAAGCAGTTGGTGGGCAAGTCGGACATGGAGCTGTTCCACGTCGGCAACTTCGGCGAGGGCCGGGACGCGGTGGTGGCCGCGTACACGGTGCTGCCCGAGACGGGCTGGGCCATCGTCTCCGAGCAACCCGTGGAGCACGCCTACCGTCAGGTGGACACCATGGAACAGCGCATCCTCCTGGGTTTGGGGGCGGCCATCCTGGTGGCGGTGGTGCTGGCGGCGCTCTTCTCGCGGAACCTCACCCGGCCGCTCAAGGGATTCATCAGCGGCGCGCTGGAGCTGGCACACGGCAAGTTCGGCGTCGAGGTGGACATCAAGCAGAAGAACGAGCTGGGCGAGCTGGCGCAGACGTTCAACTACATGAGCAAGCAGCTGCTCGCGTACGACATGGAGAACCGCGGCCTCTACGAGAGCCTGGAGAAGGGCTACCTGGAGACCATCGTCGCGCTGGCGAACTCCATCGATTCGAAGGACGCGTACACCCGTGGCCACAGCCAGCGCGTGGGCGACGTCTCGGTGCAGATTGGCCGGGAGATGAAGCTCACCGAGCGCGAGCTGCGGCAGTTGCAGTACGGCGGCATCCTCCACGACATCGGGAAGATTGGCATCGTGGAGTCCATCCTCTGCAAGCAGACGCGGCTGACGGACCAGGAGATGGACATCATGCGCGAGCACCCCGCCATCGGTGACGCCATCATCGGTCCGGTGAGCTTCCTGGGCGCGGTGCGCGCGTGCGTCCGCCACCACCATGAGCGCTGGGACGGCACCGGCTACCCGGACAAGCTCAAGGGCGAGGACATTCCCCTGCTGGCCCGCATCGTCGCGTGTGCGGATACCTTCGACGCCTGCACCTCCACCCGCCCGTACCAGAAGGCCATGCCGCTGGAGAAGGCGATGGAAATCCTCGACAACCTCAGCGGCGCCCAGTTGGACCCGAAGGTCGTCCAGGCCCTGAAGCAGGTGCTGGCGAAGCAGGGCGTGCGGCTGGAGGGCCACCGGCTGCCCGTGAAGCTCGCCTCCTGACGGCCGAAGGATGGTAGGGAGGGCGCAAGACTGTTGAGACTCTGGAAGGTGAAACGTTGAGCTTCTGGGACCGCATCAAGCCCGCCCCCCCAGCCGTCACCGCGACGGACGCACAGTTGTCCTCGGATGGCGTGCGCCTGGACCTGACGTGGGACGACGGGGTGAAGACGGACGCCACCGCACAGGTGCTGCGCCAGCAGTGCCCCTGCGCCGCGTGCGTGGACGAATGGACGAACAAGCGGACGCTGGACCCGTCGAAGGTCCCCGCCGACCTTCGCATCAAGCAGGTGCAGCCCGTGGGCAACTACGCGCTGGCCTTCAGCTTCAGCGACGGCCACACCACCGGCATCTATCCCTGGAAGCTGCTGCGCGACATCACCCAGCCCGCCGCCTGAGCGCCCCGTGAACGAACGCTACCGGCTCGTTCGTCCGCTGGCCTCTGGAGGCATGGCGGAGCTCTTCCTCGGCGTCGCGCGCGGCGCGGAGGGATTCGAGCGGCCGGTGGCCATCAAGCGGGTGCTCCCCCACCTGGCTCGCGAGCCGGACATCGCGCGCATGTTCCTGGCCGAGGCCCGGCTGGCCACGCTGCTGCAACACCAGAACATCGCCACCGTCCATGACGTGGGCCAGGGCCCCGAAGGGCTCTTCCTGGTGATGGAGCTGGTGGACGGGTGGGATTTGGGCGTGCTGCTACGCTCGGCCGCGCGCCTGGGCGTGCGCTTCCCTCCGCACCTGGCCGCCTTCATCGTCCATCAGGCCCTGGCGGGGCTCGGTCATGCATACCGGAAGGTGCATGACGGGCGGCCAGTGATGGTGGCCCACCGCGACGTGTCGCCCTCCAACGTACTGGTGTCTCGCGAGGGCGAGGTGAAGCTGACGGACTTCGGCATCGCGCGGATGGCCGGCCCGGCCCACACCGCGCCCGGCGTCTTCCGAGGGAAGGAGGCGTACACCGCGCCCGAGGTGCTGCAAGGCGCTCCCGCCACCGCCGCGAGCGACCAGTTCTCCCTGGGCATCGTGTTCTACGAGCTGCTCACGGGGCAGCATCCGTTCCACACCGAGAAGGACGCGAGCGCGGTGACCTACGCCATCCTGACGCGGCCGGTGGAGCCACCACAGGGCGTGCCCACACCCCTGGCGGGCGCCGTCATGCGCATGCTGGCGAGGGCGCCCCAGGAGCGCTTCCACTCGCCGGAGTCACTGGCCGAAGGCTTTGCCCGGTGGTTGGCCCAAGTCGGCGAGCCCGCGACGTCTCAGACGCTGGCCGCGTTCCTTCGCGGGCTGGGATTGCCGCCGCCCCTGAGTGAACAGGCAGCGGCTTCCAGGCGCCCCGTGACGCAGGCACAGGCTGACGCGGGTTCGCTGGCGATGGCCGTGCATGCGCCGTCGCCCGCCGAGGCCGCTGCGTCGGAAGAAGAGCCTCTCTCCATGCCGGGCGGCGCGGCGCTCAGCGTCAGTGGGCGGATGGTGCATCACTGCCCTCGATGCAACCACGTGCTCTCCTCGCCCCAAGCCCGGTGCTCACACTGCGCGATGTGGCCGGATGCCTCGACCGGCGCGGCGGCAACGCCTCGCACGCCCACCGCTCCGGGCGCCTTCGCTCCATCCGCGGGCGTCGAGCTCACCGCGCATCAGACGCTCGCGGAGAGTGTCCCCCAGACGCACGTCACGCCGGGCGCGAAGAGCGTGCTCCAGACCGACGCAGATGCACTGGAGCTGGCGGAGCGCCCGCCCTCGCCAGCGAGCGACTGGCCCGATGAGGCGGCCCTCCTCCGGCGCTCGCGCCTGAAACGGGCACTGGGGCTGCTGCTCGTGGCGCTGCTGGTGGGCACCGGCATCTGGCTGTGGCCTCAGCGCTCCACCCTGCTCATTCGGGTGATGTCGGCGACGGGGCTCCGCCTGTCGGCCCCGATGCTGCGCATCGACAGCGACCCGCCTGGAGCCACCGTCTGGGTCCGAGACGCGGAGCTGGGGACGACGCCCCTGCTGCTCGAGAACCGCTATCCAGCGGGGCGCGTCCCCATCCAGGTCCGGCTCAAAGGCCACCGCACATGGAAGGGGACGTTCTCCGGCGGCGAGGCCGCTCACATCGAGGCGAAGCTGAAGCGCTGAACGCGCCTCACTTCACCAGGCGCAGATGACCACGACGCGGCGGCGGCTCGTCCGGCGGTCCGTCCGCGGGCGGAACATCGGCGGGCGGCTCATCGCGCCGTTCGCCCTGCACTTCCCGGAGGAAGGTGCGCGGGCGCTCCGCGGCCACCGGCACGGGAGCGACGGGCAAGGGCTGCGCCGGACGTGACGCGGCCGTCTGCTGGAGCAACTCCGGCGGCATGTCCTCCGGGTACATCCAGAACTCCTTCGTCACGTGGCTGGCGATGGCGAACAACGCCGACCACGGCACCGCGATGGTGAAGCGCGAGCCGGAGAAGCTCAGCGTGGAGCGCACGCCCCACTCGCCCACCGTGAGGTCCGGTGGGTCGAACCGGTACGAGAGATTGAGGCGCAGGTGCGCCTCCGTCTTGACGGAGGCTGGGACGAGCACGCCCGGACGACGCGCGTCCAGGTGAATCATCACCATGCCCTGGTCGAGCGCGGCCAGCAGCCGCTCCTTCTTGTCGAGAACCTTCTTGTCGTCCATCGGTGTACGGCGAAAGAACTTCGGGCGCCCCTCTCAACGTCGGCGCATCGCCCGGTCCATCTCCCGCTTCGTCTCCCGCTCCTTGATGTCGTGGCGCCGGTCCTCATGCGTCTTGCCCCGGCAGAGCCCCAGCTCCACCTTGGCACGGCCGTTCCTGAAGTACAGCACAAGCGGGATGATCGAATAACCCCGCTCACGCACCTTCGCCGTCCAACGGTCGATTTCTCCTCGGTGCATCAACAACTTGCGACCCCGAGTGGGAAGGTGGTCGAAGAAGCTCGCCGCCTTGTAGGAGCCGATGTTCGCGTTGAGCAGGAAGAGCTCGTCCCCCTTGGGGAGCGCGTAGGCGTCCGACAGATTGGCGATTCCGTCTCGCAGAGACTTCACCTCGCTTCCCGTGAGCGCCAGCCCGGCCTCCACCTTTTCGTCGACCGTGTAGTCGAAACGCGCACGACGGTTTTCCGCGATGACTCTCACGCCGGGCTCACTGCCCACTCCCTTTGACTTCCCTCCGGATGTCATACGCGTCCCGCGTTCTCCTCACCACCCAACTGCATGTTGTCGATGAGGCGCGTCGTGCCACTGAAGGCCGCGACGAGCAACCGGGCAGGCTGCCCGGGCGCCACCGAAGCCAGAGGCGTCAGCCGTTCCGCATCCACCAGTTCCACGTAGTCTTCCCGAAGCCCCGCCGCCTCCAATTCGCGCCGGACGGCCGCCACCAGGGGCTCCGACTCCCGCGTGCCCTCGCGCAGCAGCGCCTGGGCGGCCTTGAGCCCCCGGGACAGGGCCAGCGCCCGCTGCCGCTCCTCGGGGGACAAGTAGGCATTGCGGCTGCTCATCGCCAGGCCGTCCGGCTCGCGCACCGTCGGCATGCCGACGATGTCCGCGCCCAGGTGCAGGTCCTGGTTGAGCGCCCGGATGACCTGGAGCTGCTGGTAGTCCTTCTCCCCGAAGAGCGCCACCTCCGGGCGGAACAGCGTCAGCAGCTTCGTGACGACGGTGGCCACCCCGCGGAAGTGCCCCGGACGCCGGGCCCCGCACAGGCCCTGGCTGACGTCCGTCACCTCCACGTACGTCTGGTAGCCCTGCGGGTACATCACCTCCGGGCCCGCGGGCGCGAAGATGGCCTGCGCGCCCGCGCTGATGCACTTGGCGACGTCACCCTCGAAGTCGCGGGGGTAGCGGGACAAGTCCTCCTTCGGCCCGAACTGCGTGGGGTTCACGAAGATGGACACGGCCACCACGTCCGCGCGGCGCCGCCCCTCGCGAATGAGCGAGAGGTGACCTTCATGCAGGAAGCCCATGGTGGGCACCAGCGCGAGCCGGTGCCCCTCCCGGCGCAGCCCCGCCGTCCAGTCCTTCACGTCCGCAACGGTTTTCAGGACGGCGGGAGCCATGACTAGGCGGGTCTCCCGTAGACGGGGCCCAGCTTCTCGCCAGCCTCGGCGGGCGCGGACGGCTCCACCCGGGCCGCCGGAGCCGGAGCCCCCGGCGCCAGCCGGATGTTCTTGGTCGCCTTGAAGGAGTGCTCCTCGTCCGGGAACGCGCCCTTGCGGACCTCCGCGAAGTACGCGCCCGCGGCCTCGGTAATCGAGCCGTGGAGGTTGGCGTAGCGCTTCACGAACTTCGGCTTGAAGTCCGGGTTCATGCCCAGCAGGTCGTAGCAGACGAGCACCTGGCCATCACAGTCCACGCCGGCGCCAATGCCGATGGTGGGGATGGACAGGCGCTGCGTCACCGTGCGCGCCAGGTCCATGGGCACGCCTTCCAGCACCAGCGCGTAGGCCCCGGCCTGCTCCAGCGCCAGCGCGTCGTCCAGAATCTGCCGCGCCTGGTCCTCGCCGCGGCCCTGGACGACGTAGCCGCCCATCTTGTGGACGGACTGCGGCGTCAGCCCCAGGTGTCCCATGACGGGGATGCTCGCGCGGACGATGGCCCGCACCGTGTCCGCGAACTCAGCGCCGCCCTCCAGCTTGATGCTGCCCGCGCCGCCTTCCGCCACCAGCCGGCCCGCGTTGCGGACCGCCTCCTGGTTCGACACCTGGTAGCTCATGAACGGCAGGTCGGCCACGACGTGCGCCCGGCGCGCGCCACGGGCCACCGCGGCCGTGTGGTAGACCATCTGGTCCATCGTCACCGGCAGCGTGGAGTCATGCCCCTGGATGACCATGCCCAGCGAGTCGCCTATCAGCAGCACATCCGCGCCTGCCTCTTCGAGGATGTGGGCGAACGTGGCGTCGTAAGCGGTGACCATGCAGATCTTCTGACCGATCTGCTTGAAGCGCTTCAGTGTGTGGATGGTGACCTTGTCCTTCACGGTTCACCTCCTATGGCTACGGGTTGAACGGCCTGACGGGCCCATTCGCGCCTCGCCGTCCCCACCGGGGATCGCCGGGAGCCCTGGGCCCGCCACCGCACTCTAACGCCACCGCGCCGGCCGTGGGGAGGTTGAAGGCGGACGTCCCACCAGGAGCCTGACTTTCAGCCCCGGCGGGAAGCCTTCGGAACGTAATGCTGCGTGCCCGGCTTCGCCTTCCGGATGGTGGCAAGCAGGTCTTCCCTGTCTGCCTCGACATTCACGAAGTCGATGTCGGAGGTATCCACGACGAGGAGCGGGGTGTCCGTGTAGTGGAAGAAGAAGTTGTTGTAGGAGTGGACGAGCCCCTCCAGGTACGTGGGGTCGAACTTGCGCTCGAACTCCCGGCCGCGCTTCTTGATGCGGTGCAGGAGCACGTCCAGTCGGGCCTGGAGGTAGATGACCAGGTCCGGCTTGGCCACGCGGGGCCCCAGCGCCTCGAAGACGCGCTCGTAGAGGGCCAGCTCGTGCGCGTCCAGGTTGAGGTGCGCGAAGATGCGGTCCTTGGCGAACAGGTAGTCGCTGACCGTCATCGAGCTGAAGAGGTCCTGCTGGAACAGCTCCTGCTGCTGACGGAAGCGCGACAGCAGGAAGAAGATCTGCGTCTGGAACGCGAACTTCTGCCGGTCCGTGTAGAAGCTGGACAGGAAGGGGTTCTCCTCCACCACTTCGAGGATGCGCCGTCCCGCCAGACGCTCCGCGAGGATATTGGAGAGGCTCGTCTTGCCCACGCCAATGGGCCCTTCCACCACGATATACCGGTAGTCCATCCGCCCGAGGCCTCCCGCCCGCGGAATGCGCTTTGAGACCGCGCGCGCGAGACATCGCGCGAAGGCGCGGCCACGCACGCGGGCGGATAACACAACACGGCCGCTGGAATCCGGCAATTTTCCACGGCGTCCCGCGTCCCTTGACGCTCCGAGACGCATCTCCTACGGTCCGCGCGACTTCTTGGCGTGTGCGCGGGGTGGTCTCCGGACATGAGCGGCAGACAGCGGGCGAAGACAGTGGTGCGGCTGGAAGAGGCCCGCCAGAGCACGCCCACCCAGCGAGCGCCCACACCTCCCGTGGAGCCGGATCCGCTCTATGGCGTGGTGTTGCTCAAGACGGCCATGGAGCTGAAGCGCCGACAGGACGGCACCGTGGAGGACATCCTCCGCGGCGTGCTCGCCCGGATGCGCATCCCCGAAGCCGAGTTCTTCGCCTACCTGGAGCAGCAAGGCGGCCTGCTCCAGGCACTGGGCATGCGCGGACGCTAGCGGCGCCCTACTCCGCGGGCGTGGACGTAGCCGGCGTCAGGGGGCCGAGCGCGCGCTCGATGGCGGCGAACTCCTCGGGAGTCAGCGTCTCCGCGCGGCGCTGCGGATCCACCCCCGCGGCCTCCAGGGCGGCGATGAGCGTCTCCGTCGTCCCGAGCGTCGGGTCCGACTTGATGGAGTTGATGAGCGTCTTGCGCCGGTGCGCGAAGGACGCCTTCACCACGCGGGTGAAGCGGGCCTCGTCGATGATGGGCGCGCGCGGCGACTTGCGGCGGGTGAGCCGCAGCACCGCGGAGTCCACCTTCGGGGGCGGATGGAAGCGCCACGCCTCCAGCGTGAGGACGTTCTCCGCGTCGTAGTGCATGCCCAGCAGCACCGTCAGCAGACCGTAGTCCCGGTTGCCGGGCTCCGCGGCGAGCCGCTCCACCACTTCCTTCTGGAGCGTGAAGACCGCGCGCGAGACATGGGCCCGCTGCTCCAGCACTCGGAAGAGAATGGGGCTGGTGAGGTGGTACGGGAGGTTTCCCGCCACCGCGACGTCGGGCGCGCCAGCCACCTGGGCGAAGTCCACCGTGGCCGCGTTGCCGGACACCACGCGCACGCCGGGGATGGCCTCCTTCTCCAGCACCATCACCATGTCCCGGTCCCGCTCCACGGCGGTGACGCGGGCCCCGGTGGCGGCCAGGAAGCGCGTGAGGTGGCCCAGGCCCGGGCCCAGCTCCACCACCGGCTCATCGGCGCGCAGGTTCAGCGCGTCGGCGATGGCCTCCAGCGCGTCCTCGTCTCCGAGGAAGTTCTGTCCCCAGCTGTACTTGGCGCGCAGGCCATGCCGCTTGAGGATGTCTCTAGGCGATTCCACCCGTCTGCTCCCCTCTACATGCGCCAGGCCGGGTCGGCGGCGAGGCGGAAATCTCCGCGCAGGCCGCGGCGGTACGCCTCATACCCCGCCACCGCAATCATGGCGCCATTGTCCGTGCACAGCCGCACCGGGGGCAGGAACATGTTCAACCCCCGCTCCTCGGCTCGCGCCTGACACAGTGCCCGCAGCCGCGAGTTCGCGGCGACGCCGCCGCACAGCACCAACTGCTTGTGGCCCAACCGGCGCGCGGCGGCCACCAGCTTCTTCGACAGCACGTCCGCCACGGCCTCCTGGAAGGACGCGCACAAATCCGCCAGCGCCTGCCCCTGCGGCACGCCGTGCTTCTGCACGTGGTGCAGCACCGCCGTCTTCAACCCGGAGAAGGACACGTCGAAGTTGTCGCCCGGCAGCGCGCGCGGGAAGCGGATGGCCTCCGGGTTCCCCTGCTGCGCCAACTGGTCGATGGGCTGCCCACCCGGATACGGCAGGCCGAGGATGCGAGCGGTCTTGTCATATGCCTCGCCGGCCGCGTCGTCGCGCGTGCTGCCCACCAGCCGGTACTGCCCGTAGGCCTGCACCTCGTAGAGGCTGGTGTGCCCGCCGGAAACGACGAGCCCAAGGAACGGCGGCTCCGGCGCCACCTCCAACAGCCGGATGGCCAGCAGGTGGCCCTCCAGGTGGTTGGCGCCCACGAAGGGCTTGCCCGTCGCCAGGCTCAAGCCCTTGGCCACCTGCACTCCCACCAGCAGCGCGCCGATGAGTCCGGGGCCGGACGTGACGGCGATGAGGTCCACGTCGTCGAGCGTCTTGTTCGCCCGCGTCAGCGCCTCGTGGACGACGGGCAGCACCTGGACGATGTGGTTGCGGCTGGCCAGCTCCGGCACCACCCCACCCCACCGCCGGTGGATGTCCACCTGCGTGGAGACGACATCCGACAACGCGCGGCGGCCGTCCTCCACGACGGCGGCGGCAGTCTCATCACACGAGGTTTCCAGTCCTAGGACGAGCAAGGCAGCTCACTTCTCAGGGGGCCAATGATGGAAGTGGGGCCGTCCCCGCTCAGTTGCCCAGCCCCCTGAGCAACGTGCGGACCTCTTCGGCGGAAGACCCCGTCGGTTCCAGCAACAAGTACTGCTTGTAGGCGTCGGCCGCCTGGGAATTCTTGCCGGTGAACTGTAGCGCCATGCCCAACGACAGCCAGGCACGGGCGTTGGAGTCCTCTTCCTTGACGACTTCCTGCAACAGCTTGGCCGCCTCGCGGTAGGCCCCGTCCGTGGTGAAGCCGTTCACCAGCGCGATGCCCAGGCCCGCCTTCGCCTCCGTGGCCGTCGGCTTGAGCGCCAGCGCCTTGCGATAGCTTCCCGCCGCCGACCGGAACCGCTGACTGACGACGGCCGCCCTCGCCTGCTTCACCAGCGTGGCGAACTCGACCTCCGGATCCACGGCGGGCTCCGACGGCGTGGGGGCCTCGGTGGGTGTCGCCTCGGGTGGCTTCGGCGCCTCGGCAATGGCCGTACCCGCATCCGGTGTAGCGGCGGGCGGCTCCGGCGGAGCCTCGGGGGCCTTGGCCGTGGCCTCTTCGAGCGGTGGTGCCTGCTCCGGAGGTGGTGTCTGCTTGGCGTCGTCGTTCACGGGCGCCTGCGTCTCCACCACGGGAGGCTTCGAAGGAGGCGCCTCCGACGGACCGCTGCCCGTCCCCACGACAACGGCCGCGACCGCGCCGATGAGGACCACCGCCGCGCCGATGATGAGCCCGGTGCGATTGGAACGACCCGCGTTGGCCACGGCTGCGTCACTGGTGTGAGTGGCCGCCGGCTTCCTTTCGGCCGACTGCACGGAAGAAACGGGCGTCGCGGGCGCAACCGGGGCGGCGTCCGCTGACTTCACGGGCGTGACGACTCCGGCGTCCGTGGGCTTCGCGGATGCATCCGGGGCGACCTCCCCGGGCGTCGCGGGCGCGGTGGCGGCCGGCTCGGCGGGCTGCGTCTCCACGACAGCCGGAGCTGGCACCGAGGATGCGAGAGACGGTTCGACCGTGCTGGCCAGTGGCGCGCTGGGCGTGGGCGGCTCGGCGGACAGTTCGGGCACGCCGTGGCCCGAATAGGGCGGCAGCGCGAGCTGGGGCGTGGCGGGGACCTCTTCGGCCACGAACTCCGCATCGACCTGCACTGACGGGATGGGCGGCGTCACGTAGCCGCTGCCACTCACCAGCGTCACCTCGGACGACGGCGGCGCCGGCGTCGGCGGGGGCACGGGCGGGAACGGATTGGGTGCCACGGCCGCGCCACCGAAGATGGGCGCACGCGGCGAGGGCACGGGCTCGAATGCGGGCGCGCTCGCGGCGAAAGCGGAGGAGGCGGCGCCATGGGCCCGCGGCGTGTGCGACCAGCCAGAGCCCGGCCCCCACGTCGTGGGCGCGCTGATGCCCTCGGTGTCCACCCGGCTCCAGTCCAGCAGCAGGCTGCGACGCGCGTGCTCCACGGCACGGTGGGCCGGCGGCGGCTCGACCAGGAACGCCGAAGCCTCCTGCGCGGGGGCCTCCGGGACCGGCTCGGTCACCGGAACTTCGGGCGTGTACTCAGGCGTGTCCGAGCGCTTGGGCCGCGCGTGGAAGACGACCACGTCGGCGGGCTGCGCGGGCGCGGCGGGCGACGGCGCGGCCGGCTCGTCCTCCACGCCCGCGGGAGGCGCGAGCACGCTCTGCGGCATGGGCCGCGGAGAAGGCTCCGGCGCGGCGGCCACGGGCTCGGGGGCCGCTTCGGGAACGGCGGCTTCGGGAATCGGCTGCGGCGGGCTCTCCGGCGCGGGAGGCGCGGGCTCCACGGTCGCGCTGGCGGGCGGCGCCGTGTTGAGCCACTGCTCGATGCCGGGCTTGCTGCTCTGCACCGGCTCCAGCGGCGCGTTGCCCAGCTCGCGGATGAGGCCCTCGAAGTACAGCTTGCTGATGATGCCCAGCGCGGCCAGGTCCTCGAAGTCCGAGTCCTCCACCACGCGGCTCAACGCGCGCTTGCCGTCGAAGAGCCGCAGAAGTCCGTTCACCTCGTCCGGAATCTCCGACAGGCGGTCGGCGAGCTGGTGGTAGTCAATCTCGAACACCGTCTCGAGCGGCGGCAACTGCTCGAGCATGCGGCCCCACTCGTCGAGGCGGCGCATGCCCTCCATCAGCAGGCCCTGCGTGGAGATTTCGATGCGCTCCGGACGGTCCAGCGCGCTGAACTGCACCTCGAACTGGCCCTCGAAGGTGTTCAGCATCCGGTAGAAGGCGTTCTCGCCCTTGAGCCGTCCCAGCTCCGCGTCGATGACGCGTCCGTCCTTGAAGTAGACGGTGCCGGTGCGCTCGCCCTGGATGTTGATGAGGCCCGTCTTGCGGCCAATCTCGAAGGTCTGCACCAGGTCCACCACGCCCATGTCGGCGAGGCTGCCGGCGAAACCGCCCTTCGTCGTCTCCCGCTTCTCGATCCTCTCCTTCTCCGCCTTCTGGAGGATCATCTTCACGCGGGTGACGATCTCTTTGATGTAGATCGGCTTGGTCAGGTAGTCGTCACCGCCAAGCTCCAGGCCGCGCACCTTGAACTCGACCGACTTCTGACTCGTCAGGAAGACGAACGGGATGAACTTGAAGCGCTCGTCGGACTTGAGCGTCTTGCACAGCTCGAAGCCGTCCATCTCCGGCATCTTCGTGTCCGCGAGCACGAGGTCCGGAGGGCTGATCTGGACCTTCTCGAGCGCATCCTTGCCGTGAATGGCCGTCGTCACGGAGAAGCCGGCCTTCTTCAGGCTGACCTCCATGACCCGGAGGCTCTTCGCGTCACCATCGACCAGGAGCAGGTGCTGCTTGGCCACGTTCCATGCCTTTCGTCACTGCAGACGGCCCAGGGAGCCTGACGCGGGAGCATCCTGCCCGCTTTCCAGGCATGTCAATGGCTGGGGCCGGTGGGGAACCTGGCTGGCCTCCTGATGGACAGGCGGCTCGAGCCAGGTGCGGGGGGAGAGTCAAATCGGGCCGGGCTGAAGTACCCGTACCCATTGTGAGGCCTGCCGCGTCAGCGGAAGAAGCCTCCCTTCTTCGGAGGGTTCTTCTTGCGCATGTCGATGAGCCGCAGCTCCTGGTTCGCCTCGAGGTGCTTGGGGTTGGCGCGCACGGCCTCGCGGAAGCAACGCTCCGCGCGGTCCATGTCGCCTTCGACCCGGGCGATGACGCCGAGCTGGTAGTGCGCCCGATCACAATTCGGGTCCGCGCGCACCGCGTCCGCCATCATCTGCTTGGCCTTCGCCATGTCCGCCTTGCGCGCCGGGTCCATGTAGATGGCCCAGGCCCGAGCAGCCAGATACAGCGGCTTGGGTTCCAGCGCGTGGGCGCGGTCGTAGTGGTCGGAGGCCGTGGTGAAGTCGCGCTTGCGGAAGAAGACCTCGCCCATCTTGTAGAGGTCGTCGGCATTGCTGTCGGCGCGGCCCTGCGGGCGGAGTACCGGAGCGGTCGGCGCGGACGACGGCGGCTTGGGCAGGGTCTGCTGGGCCTGGAGGTTCTGCTGGTACGTCTTGCGCCGGGTGTCGTCGTAGAGGACCTCGTAGGCCTCTCGGATGGCTTCGAACACGGCGGTGATCTTCGGCGCCATGTGGGGCAGCGACGGCGGCAGGCGGTCCGGATGGAAGATCTTGGCCAGGTTGAGGAAGGCGGTCTTCACCTGGTCGCGCGAGGCGTCCTGCGAAACGCCGAGCACGTAGAAGTGGTCTCGCTTGGCCTGGACGTCCGCGAAGCGCTGCTCGAGCTGCTGGGCCAGGCGGGCCTCGTCGGGCCTGGGAGGCTCGGAGGCAGCGGGGGCCGGGGCGGCGGCGGGTTCGCTCGTGGGCGAGGGCGTGGCGCCCGGTGCGGAGGGCGGGCGCCCACCGAGGACCCCCATGTTCTCCATGGCGCGACGCAAGAGACGCTGCCGCCGGAGCTTTGCTGCCTCGTCGGGGTTGGAGGGATCTGCCGCCAAGTCGTCCTCGTCAAAGTCCCAGTCGTCCAAGTCTCCGGACGGCTCGTCCCAGTCAGTCTGGCCAGTTGGCCATGAGTTGTCACCGGGGAAGGCCCCCGATGAATCGGGTGCTACCGGTTCGATGGTCGCCTCGACAATGGCCTCGACAGGAGGCTCGTCGAAATCGACGTTCGCCTGATTGACATCCGAGCGGACGAGCGACTCCAGGTGCGTATCGACTTGGAGGAGCGCGGCCTCGAACGACGCTGTCAGGGTGTCGGCGCCCTCGTCCTTGTCGAAGGCGACGATGCGCCAGAGGTCCTCGTCCCCGGTCTTGGGTGTGGCCGGGCGCGGCGGCGGCGCGGACGGTTGGGTGGCCCAACTGGCGTCGTCCTCCTCGTCGGGGGTCGCCTCCAGCAGGATGTCCGCGTCGTCTTCGGCGACAGGCGTGAGGACCGGAGGTTCGCCCGCGGCGGGACGGGTCGCTGGCGCCGGCAGTGGCTCGGCGACGGCCCAAAGTTCGGGCTCGGGTTCGACTTCCAGCAGCGGGAGTTCCGACTCGGTGTCGGACGCAGCGCTGAGGGAGATGGCCTCGGTGTGCCACTGCTCGTCCTGGATGGGGACGCGGTCCTGCGTCCGCGTGGGCGGTGTCGACAGGGGCGGCTCGTCCGCGAGCCATGGCTCGAGCGGCAGGGACTTCGAGCGGCGGAGGGCCTCCTCCATGTCGTGGAGGAGCTCGGCCTGAGCCTTCTGCCGGGCGATACGCAGAGCGTCCGCGCTTTCGGGCAGAGCGGCCAGGTCCAGGTCGGATGCACCGGCGTTCTGGACGGAGTCCGCCCAGGAATCCGCCTCGGAGGGCTGAGCGGGAAGCTCGGTGAGCAGGATGTCGCCCACATCAAGCGTGAGGGCCTCGATGTCCTCGGCCGCGAGTTCGGGGATGGAGTCGGACTGCGTGGGCTCTTCGGTGGGACGGCCTTCGTCTGCCTGACGGGCCTGCTCGGCGGCGCGAGCGTCCTTGCCGCGACGGCGTTCGATCTCCAGACGCAGCTCTTCGGCCTGGCGGGCTTCTTCGGCCTGGCGGGCCTCCGCCTCGACGCGCGCGACCTCGGCGAGACGGGCCTCCTCCGCGGCCCAGATCTCCTCCGCGCGGCGGGCTTCTCTCGCAAGGCGGGCGGACTCCGCGAGACGGCGCTCCTCGATGAGGCGGGCTTCTTCGGCAAGGCGTTCCGCCTTGAGTCGAGCCTCTTCCGCGAGGCGGGCCTCCTCCGCAAGCCGCTCCGCCTCTTCCGCCAGGCGTTCTGCCTCGAGCCGAGCGGCCTCCGCACGCTGCGCCTCTTCCGCAAGGCGGCGCTCTTCTTCGAGGCGAGCCTCTTCCGCGAGCCGAGCCTCTTCCGCGAGGCGGCGCTCCTCTTCGAGGCGCGCTTCTTCGGCGAGACGACGCTCTTCTTCGAGCCGCGCTTCTTCGGCGAGACGACGCTCTTCTTCGAGCCGCGCTTCTTCGGCTACGCGGGCATCTTCCGCTAGGCGGCGCTCCTCTTCGAGCCGCTCCTCTTCCGCCAGACGACGCTCTTCTGCGAGCCGAGCCTCTTCTGCAAGGCGGCGTTCTTCTTCAGCCCGAGCCTCTTCGGCCAGACGACGCTCTTCTTCGAGCCGCGCTTCTTCCGCCAGCCGAGCCTCTTCAGCCAGGCGAGCTTCTTCGGCGAGGCGCGCCGCCTCAAGTAGAGCCGCTTCTGCCAGACGAGCTTCCTCCGCCAGACGCTCCGCCTCTAGCCGGGCCTCTTCCGCGAGCCGACGCTCCTCTTCAAGGCGCGCTTCCTCTGCCAGCCGCGCCTCTTCCGCGAGACGAACCTCCTCCGCCAGACGACGCTCTTCTTCAAGGCGGCGTTCTTCTTCAAGACGCGCCTCTTCCGCTAGGCGGTGCTCCTCTTCAAGCCGCGCCTCTTCTGCGAGCCGAGCCTCTTCGGCCACGCGATGCTCTTCTTCGAGCCGCGCTTCTTCCGCCAGCCGAGCCTCTTCAGCGAGACGCGCCTCTTCGGCTACGCGAGCCTCTTCCGCGAGGCGTGCCTCTTCCGCCAGACGGCGCTCTTCTTCGAGACGTGCCTCTTCAGCGAGACGTGCCTCTTCCGCCAGACGACGCTCTTCTTCGAGACGAGCCTCTTCCGCGAGTCGAGCCTCTTCCGCGAGTCGAGCCTCTTCCGCGAGACGAGCCTCTTCCGCCAGTCGACGCTCTTCTTCGAGACGAGCCTCTTCCGCCAGACGAGCCTCTTCCGCCAGACGAGCCTCTTCCGCCAGACGAGCCTCTTCCGCCAGTCGAGCCTCTTCCGCCAGTCGACGCTCTTCTTCGAGACGAGCTTCTTCGGCGAGCCGAGCCTCTTCCGCCAGTCGGCGCTCCTCTTCGAGCCGCTCCTCTTCCGCCAAGCGGGCCTCTTCCGCGAGGCGAGCTTCTTCGGCGAGACGGGCCTCTTCCGCGAGGCGAGCTTCTTCGGCGAGCCGCGCCTCTTCAGCTAGGCGCTCCGCCTCAAGCCGAGCCTCTTCGGCAATACGCGCCTCCTCCGCGAGACGCCGTTCCTCTTCAGCAAGGCGCTCCGCCTCAAGCCGAGCGACCTCTGCGAGACGAACCTCTTCCGCGAGCCGACGCTCCTCTTCAAGGCGCGCTTCCTCTGCCAGCCGCGCCTCTTCCGCGAGACGAACCTCCTCCGCCAGACGACGCTCTTCTTCAAGGCGGCGTTCTTCTTCAAGACGCGCCTCTTCCGCTAGGCGGCGCTCCTCTTCAAGCCGCGCCTCTTCTGCGAGCCGAGCCTCTTCGGCCACGCGATGCTCTTCTTCGAGCCGCGCTTCTTCCGCCAGCCGAGCCTCTTCAGCGAGACGCGCCTCTTCGGCTACGCGAGCCTCTTCTGCGAGACGTGCCTCTTCCGCCAGACGGCGCTCTTCTTCGAGACGTGCCTCTTCAGCGAGACGTGCCTCTTCCGCCAGGCGACGCTCTTCTTCGAGACGAGCCTCTTCCGCGAGTCGAGCCTCTTCCGCGAGACGAGCCTCTTCCGCCAGTCGAGCCTCTTCAGCCAGTCGACGCTCTTCTTCGAGACGAGCCTCTTCCGCCAGACGAGCCTCTTCCGCCAGACGAGCCTCTTCCGCCAGACGAGCCTCTTCCGCCAGTCGAGCCTCTTCCGCCAGTCGACGCTCTTCTTCGAGACGAGCTTCTTCGGCGAGCCGAGCCTCTTCCGCCAGTCGGCGCTCCTCTTCGAGCCGCTCCTCTTCCGCCAAGCGGGCCTCTTCCGCGAGGCGAGCTTCTTCGGCGAGACGGGCCTCTTCCGCGAGGCGAGCTTCTTCGGCGAGCCGCGCCTCTTCAGCTAGGCGCTCCGCCTCAAGCCGAGCCTCTTCGGCAATACGCGCCTCCTCCGCGAGACGCCGTTCCTCTTCAGCAAGGCGCTCCGCCTCAAGCCGAGCGACCTCTGCGAGACGGGCCTCTTCCGCCAGCCGGGCCTCTTCGGCCACGCGACGCTCTTCTTCGAGCCGCGCTTCTTCCGCCAGTCGAGCCTCTTCAGCCAAGCGCGCTTCTTCAGCCAAGCGCGCTTCTTCAGCCAGGCGAGCCTCTTCGGCGAGCCGAGCCTCTTCAGCCAGGCGAGCTTCTTCCGCCACACGGCGCTCTTCTTCGAGCCGAGCCGCCTCAGCGCGTCGAGCTTCTTCCGCGAGCCGCTCCGCCTCGAGCCGAGCCTCCTCCGCCCGCCGCCGCTCCTCTTCGAGCCGCGCCTCCTCCTCCGCTCGCCGCCGAGCCTCTTCCTCCTCCCGTCGAACCCGCTCGCGCGCCTCCCAGTCCTCCACGGAGAGCGCCTGCACCCAGCCCTCGCGCTCCAGCACGAGCAGCAGCGCTTCCTGCGCGGGCGTCAGCGACTCCGGCTCACGGAACTCCGCCAACGTCTCCAGGAACGCCCGCTCCGAAACATCCGCGAGCCACGGCCCACAGGCCTCGACATCCTCACACCGGAACACGCGCGCCGCCGCGCCGCCATGAATCGGCCCCTCCAGCGCCGCGCGCACCACCCGCACGCCCGCGATGGGCTCAAACCCCTCCGCCTCCACCGTCCCCGGCTCGAACGCGGCCTGCTCCGCCAGCGCGCTCAACCGCCGGACATGCGCGAGCACCTGCTGCTCCGCCACCACCTCCGGCACCAGGTCGAACGCCTCCAGCGTCTCCTCGTCCGGAGCCCCTGCCCCACCCCGCGCCCACAGCGTGTCCAGCGCCTCCGCGTCCAGCAGCCCGGACTGGAGCAGGGCCTGCGCCGGGCTCTGGAACCCGAAGCCCAGCTGCGTCCCCACGAGGTTCCCCTCGCGCAGCCACAGCCGGGACTCGCGCCCTCCCGAGGAAAGCGTGAGCCTCCCGGTGGCGCGGGACTTGTGGGCGGAATAGAGCGCTTCGGCGGCCTGCGACGGGGTCATGCGTCGCCGCAGTGTAGTCCCTCTACACGGCCCCTCAACTTGCCGGGGGCGCTTGCCTGCCCGCTCCGGTGAAACGGACCTGTCGCAGGGCCTCATAGGTCCCGATTCCCACCGACGTGGACAGGTTCAGGCTCCGGCGGTCCTCCAGCATGGGAATGGTGACGGCCGTCCCCGTGCCCCCCTCCATCACCTCCGGCGCCAGCCCGGACACCTCCGAGCCGAACACCAGGTGGTCCCCCTCCTCGAACCGGGCCTCATACAGGGATGTTTCAGCCCGGGCGGAGAAGAGCCAGCGCCGGGCGTCCGGGTAGTCCGCCGCATAGGCCGCGTAGGTTGGATACAGGCGGAGAAATACCTTGTCCCAGTAGTCCAGCCCCGCCCGCTTGAGCTGCCGGTCGTCAATGGAGAAGCCCAGGGGCTCCACCAGGATGAGCCGACAGCCCGTCACGGCGCACAGGCGGGCGACGTTGCCGGTGTTGGGGGGAATCTGGGGAGAAACGAGGACCAGGTGGAGAGGACGCGCCAGGGGCTCGAGCATGGGGTAGAAGGCGCTACATGCGCTGGAAGGTGAACAACGAGACGCGGCAACGGCTGCTGGCGGACCGGGCCGACAAGGCCACCTCGTTCCTCCAACGGTTCAAGGGACTCATGGGGCGCCGCTCGCTGGAGGTGGGCCAGGGGCTCCATATCGTCCCCTGTAACTCCATCCACACTTTCTTCATGCGCATCCCCATTGACGTGCTGTTCCTGGACGCCCAGGGCCGCATCGTCAAGCAGATGCCCGCCTTGCCGCCCTGGCGTGCGACATCCGTGTATTTCCAGTCACGCTCGGTCCTGGAGCTTCCCGCGGGTGTCCTCGCGGCCAGCGGCACCCAGGAAGGCGACGTGCTGAGCTTCGAGCCGGTTCCTTGAGGCCCTGCCCGAAGTGCCCCTGCCTGTCAGGCCGGGATGCACGAGCTTTGACCGATTTCCGAGCGCTTTGTTAACCTCCGGCGCCACGTTTTCTCGCCCCTTTAGAAGAGTTCTCGCGCATGCGCATCGAGGTAGCTGGCAGCACCCACGTTGGGATGAAGCGGAATCACAACGAGGACAACTTCCTGATGCTCCCGGAAGAGTTTCTCTTCTGCGTGGCGGATGGCATGGGCGGCCACTCGTCTGGCGAAATCGCCAGCCGCATCGCGGTGGACGAGCTCGGCGAATTCTACAAGCTCACGTCCAAGGACCAGGACTGCACCTGGCCCTTCAAGATGGACAAGACGCGCAACTATGACGAGAACCGGCTCGCCACCGGCGTCAAGCTCGCCAACGCGCGCATCTTCGAGAAGGCCTGCTCCGAGTCCAAGTACAAGGGCATGGGCACCACCATCGTCACGGTGCACTTCTCCCAGAGCGCCGTCTACGTGGGCCACGTCGGCGACAGCCGCGTCTACTACTTCCGCGGCGGCGCCCTGAAGCAGGTGACGGAGGACCACTCCCTCCTCAACGACTACCTCAAGGCGAAGAAGCTCTCGCCCGAGGAGATTGAGAACTTCCCCCACAAGAACGTCATCGTCCGCGCGCTGGGCATGAAGGAGAACGTCCAGGTGGATGTCTCCCGCGTGGAGCCGCAGGAGGATGATGTCTTCCTGCTCTGCTCGGACGGCCTGAGCGGCATGGTGACGGACGCGCAGATGCAGGAAATCCTGCAGCGCACGCCGGAGCTGGAGAAGGCCTGCTCGCAGCTCATCGACATGGCCAACGCCGCAGGTGGCAACGACAACGTCACCTGCGTGCTGGCCCGCTACCACGCCGCCTGAGCGGCGGCGCTCAGCGCCCCTTCAGCGGCGCGGCAATCCGGTGCGCGCCCCAGGCGAGCACCTCGGAGAGCGACTCCCCGGAGGACACCTCGGTGTCCTCGAAGACGGTGGCTCGCGAGAGCCGCGCCCCCGCAGCCACCTTCGCGCCCGGCTCCAGCGACACGCCCGGCCCCACGGCGGCTCCGGCGGCCACCGCGCTGCCCCGCCCCAGGTACACCGGGCCCTCCGCCGTGCCGTCCAGGCGGGCCTCCGCGTGCGCCCAGGTGCCACTCGCGCCGCGCACGGTCCCCGCCAGCGGTGAGTCCGCGCCCAGCCACTCCAGCCGCACGTGCCCGGCGAGCACGTCCTGCACGGTGGCGAGGTAGCGCGACGGCGTGCCCAGGTCGGACCAGTACCCGTCCACCCGCACGCCGCGCACCATCTGCCCGGCCTCCATGGCACGGACATAGACGCCGCGGTTGATGTCCTCCTCACCTCGCGGCGACATGAAGTCGAAGACGCGCGGCGACATCACGTGCACGCCGGTGAAGTGCCACGGCGACAAGCCTTCACCTCCAGGGCCGTGGCCGGCGATGCGGCGCACGCGCCCTTCCGCGTCCAGCTCCACCGCGGCGTACGTCTCCCCCGCTGGCATGGGCTGCAGCACCATGGTGGCCAGCGCGCCGGACGCCTGGTGCAGGGCCACCACCGGCCGCAGGTCCACCGGGTAGAGGATGTCGCCGTTGAAGACGATGAAGTCGCCGTCCGACAGGAAGTCCCGCAGGCCGCGGATGCCGCCGCCGGTGCCCTGGATGACGGGCTCGTTCACCACGTGCAGCGGCAGCCCCGCGCGAGCGCACTCGGCGCGGGCCACCGCCTCCATGGTGTCTGGCAGGTGGTGGGTGTTGATGCCCACCGCCGTCACGCCCGCGGCCTTCAGCACTGCCAGGTGGTAGCGCAGCAGCGGCTGTCCCAAGAATGGCATCGCCGGCTTGGGCCAGCGTTCGGTGAGCGGGCGCAGGCGCGTGCCCAGGCCCGCGCAGAGGACCATGGCCTTCATCTCAGGCCGCCAGCTCCGGGACGTACTTCGCCACCAGGTCCTGCAGCTTGCGCAGCTCCGGCCGCCGCGCGAAGCCGTCACGCACGTAGCGCAGCGACGCGGGGATGGACACCAGGAAGCCCGGGTTGCCCTTCACACGGTTGATGAACTCGAAGCGGCCCGCGTCCTTCAGCTTTCGCTGGATGGTGAGCAGGTCGAAGAAGGCCTTGAAGGACGCCGCGTCGATGCGCTCGCCGCTCACCTCCTGGAAGGTGGCGATGTAGCGGTCCAGCATCGCGTCCACGAAGTCGCGATCCAGCTCCACGTAGCTGTCGCGCAAGAGCGCCACCAGGTCGTACTGGCGCGGGCCCTGCAGTGCGTCCTGGAAGTCGATGACGACCAGCTCGCCCTCCTTCATCATGATGTTGCGGCTCTGGTAGTCGCGGTGCGTGAAGCCACGCGGCGCGGCGGCCAGCTGCCGGGCGATGTCGCGGAAGGTGGCGTCCAGTTCGGCGCGCTCGGCGTCCGTGGGCTTCTTGCCACTCCACGCCTCCAGGCCCCACTCGCGGAAGTGGTGCAGCTCCCAGTCGTAGAGGTCCTCGTCGAAGGCGCGGGTGAAGGCCAGGCAGTCCGGGTCCTCCGCCTTCTCCGCCGCCGCGCGCAGGCGCGCCAGCAGGTCCACGGCGCGGGTGTAGAGCGCCTCGTGGTGCTTGCCGCCCTCCAGCGCGGACTCGAAGGTGATGTCACTCAAATCTTCAATCACCATCATCCCGGCCGGCTCGTCGTAGCGGAGGATGCGCGGCACCCGCACGCCCAGCTTCTCCAGGTAGCGGTGCACGTTGATGAAGGGCAGCTCCTTGGGCGGCTCGCCCTTGGTGGCCTCGTCGCTCTTCTTCGTCGAGTCGGGCGGCATCACCATCACCACCCAGCTCTCGGGCGGCGCGCCAACGCGGTAGTACGAGCGGCTGCTCGCCTCGCCCTTCAGCTTCGTGATGGGGGCGTTGGGAACGGGACGGCCCATGGCCTGTCCCACCTGGTCGCGCAGGGCGGCCTCGAGTTCCATATCGACGGGGTTCTCCGGAGGGGGTTGACGCAAGTCGCACACGAGTATCGGAGGCGCGCCCATCCGGGTCAAAGGCCTGTCCGGGCGGATGGCCGGATGCCCCCCGGGCTGTCGCCAACCCGACGGGCGGCCAGCCATCCTCCCCCCTCGTCCGGGTGCGTCGGAACTCCCCGCCCTCCGGGGCGGGTTCAACGCTCTCCGGGGTCGCAAGAGGCCACACGCTGTCGACCGGGCCAGTGCGGCGGCATATAAGACGCGCCGCGAACCCTCATTAACTTACGGAAGCCGCGATGGACATCCACGAGAACATCCTCACCGCCATTGGCAACACGCCGCTGGTCAAGCTCAACAAGCTTGTCGGGCCGAACGACGCGACCGTGCTGGTCAAGTGCGAGTTCATGAACCCGGGCGCGTCCATCAAGGACCGCATGGCGCTCTACATCCTCGAGAAGGCCGAGCGGGAGGGGAAGCTCAAGCCCGGCGGCACCATCGTCGAGAACACGTCCGGCAACACCGGCATGGGCGTGGCGCTGGCCGCGGCCGTCAAAGGCTACAAGTGCATCTTCACCATGCCGGACAAGATGTCCCTGGAGAAGATCAACCGCCTCAAGGCGCTGGGCGCGCAGGTGGTGGTGACGCCGACGAACGTGCCGGCCGAGGACCCGCGCAGCTACTACGAGACGGCCAAGCGCCTGCACCGCGAGACGCCGGGCGCGTTCATGCTCAACCAGTACCACAACCCCGACAACATCGAGGCGCACTACAACACCACCGGTCCTGAGATCTACAAGCAGACCGAGGGCAAGTTCGACTACTTCGTCGCGGGCCTGGGCACCGGCGGCACCATGAGCGGCGCCGGCAAGTTCCTGAAGGAGAAGATTCCCGGCCTCAAGAACGTGGGCGTGGACCCGGAGGGCTCCGTCTACGAGGGCTACTTCAAGACGGGCAAGCTGACCGAGCCGCACGTCTACAAGGTGGAAGGCATCGGCGAGGACATGCTGTGCGGCGCCATGGACTTCACCCACCTGGACGACGTGCGCCAGGTCGATGACCGCCAGTGCTTCATCGCCGCGCGCCGCCTGGCGCGTGAGGAAGGCATCTTCGCCGGCGGCTCCTCGGGCGCGGCGATTCACGTCGCGGTGCAGCTGGCCAAGGAAGTGGGCAAGGGCAAGACGATTGTCGTCGTGCTGCCGGACTCGGGCAGCAGCTACATCAGCAAGTTCCACTCCGACGAGTGGATGCGCGACAACGGCTTCCTGGAGGAGAAGGGCGCCGGCACCATCCGCGACATCCTGGGCGACAAGCGCAAGGACGTGAAGACGGCGCGCCGCGGTGACAAGGTCGACCAGGTGGTCGAGACGATGCGCGGCCACGGCATCAGCCAGATGCCGGTGGTGGGCGACGACGGCCGCACGGTGGGCATGGTGCACGAGTACGACCTGCTCAACGCGCTGGTCGCCGGCAAGGCGAAGTTCTCCGACACCATCGACAGCATCATCGCGCCGCTGCAGGGCGCGCTGTCGCTCGACACCAGCATCGCCCGCCTGCGCGAAGTCTTCGCTCAGGACAACGTGGCGGTGGTGAAGGACGGCGAGAAGGTGGTCGGCATCGTCACCAAGATCGACCTCATCGACTACCTGCACCGCACGGCGGCGTAGTCCCCGGCGCGCTCGCGCCAGGGAAGCACCGAGGGCCTCCACGTTTCCGCAGTGGAAACGGGAGGCCCTTCGTGTTCACGGACGCCGGCCGAAGAGCACGTTGGCCAGCTCCGTCATCACCACCTCGTCCTTCTGGTTGCGCACCTCCATGCGGAGCTTGATGGCGCCCCGGTCCGGCTTGCTGCGCGACGGCGTGGCGGAGACGACCTCCACCCGCACGTGCAACGTGTCCCCCGGACGCACGGGCTTGAGCCAGCGCAGCTCATCCAAGCCGGGCGAGCCCATGCTGGACGTCTGTCCCAGGAAGCTGTCCACCAACAGCCGGTGACACAGGGAAGCGGTGTGCCAACCGCTGGCCACCAGCCCGCCGAAGATGCTGTCGCGGGCGGCTTCGTCGCTCAGGTGGAAGGGCTGCGGGTCGAACTGCGTCGCGAAGGCGATGATTTCCTCGCGAGACACCACGTGGGGGCCGTGTTCGCTCACGTCCCCGGGCTGGAAGTCCTCAAAGTAGCGCATGGGCGCTACTTCAACGCGACGTGTCCTTGGATTCCAGTTCCTCCGGGTGGAACACGCGCGAAGCGACGCGGTCCAACACTTCGGAGTTCCACTTGATGCTGACCTTCATCAGCCGGCGCATCTCCTTGGCGAAGGCGCGCTCGGACGGCATGCGGGTGTACGTGCGGGCCAGGTAGAGGCCCCGGTTCTCCCGCTCGTAGTCCACGGTGCCGCCACCGGCATCCGTGCCCTCCCGCTCCTCCGCCTGGAAGCCCTCGATGACGCCGGGCTTGGGGGGCTCGCGGAAGCGGTACACCAAGGCGCTGCACTTCAGCGCCTGGGTGTCCTCCAACCACTCGAAGTACAGCGACGCGCCCCCCGCGGAGAGCCCGCCGAAGCCCTGGGGATTGATGCCCGGGCTGGGCGGCGTGCCCTCTTCGTGGAGGAAGCCCTGGACCAGTCGCTGGGCAGACTCCCGCGTCAGCGGCGTATCCGCCGGAGCAGCGGGGCCCAGGCCCGAAATCCAGGACCTGAGCAGGCCAGCGAGGCCACTGCGGGGAGCGGTAGCCATGGGTTGCTTACTTGTTGAAGTTGCCTTCGCGGGCCTGGTCGAACGGCACGCGGTTCTTGAGGTAGACGTCCTCGAAGCTGTGGCCGTCGAACGGGTTCAGGTGGAACTCGTTGAACTGGTGGACCTTGGAGCCCTTGCCACCGTCCGCGATGGGGTTCCACTTGTCCGGGATGGGGCCCAGGCCGAACATGCTGGGGACCGGGTCGCCACGGTTCACGTAGTGCACGTAGTTCGGGCCGTCCGGGTACGTGGCGGCGGCGCCGCCGAACGTCTCCACGTTGATCTTCCCCATCAGCGCCTTGGCGTCCTGCTTGGACATCCCATCTTCGATGCGCAGCCGGTTGTACACGTCGTTCAGCGCGCGGCTGGAGACGAGGCCACCCTGGCTGTGCGCCATCAGGTGCACGTCACGGCCGGCCTTGATTTCGGTGTAGAGCGCGTCCGCCAGGGTGTCCACGGCGGGGTTGGTACCCTTGTCCAGCTTGTCCTTCACGGACTGGGCCAGGTCCGCGCCCATGCCCTCGGTGGCGTTGTGGATGCCGACGACGCGCGAGCCCGTCGCGTTGGCGATGGCCTGCAGGCTCTCCGACTGGGCCTCCTTCGTCGTCAGGATGCCGTTGACGTAGAGGATCGTCGACTGCGGATTCGGGTTGTTGGCCGGCGTCACGCCCGGGATGTCCGCCAGCGGGGTACCCGGCGGGAACGTCGCGCCGTCCGCGCCCAGCAGCTTGCCGTCGTGCACGCGGTCCGGCTGGTTGCCACCGCCGAAGAACTCCTGCACGCCCCGCGCGGCGCCGCCGACGACGTTGCCCACGCCCCGGGCGGTGCCGGAGACGGCGTTCTCGAAGCCGTCCACGAACTGGCCGACCTTGCGGCCACCGGCAGCCGCGGCGTCCTTCACGTTGTCGACGGCGTTGCCCACGGCGTCCTGCGTACGGTCAATGGCCTTCTCGGCACCGGTACGGACCGTGTTGATGAGTTTCCGGCCGCGCTCGATGGGGTTCATGGGGGGCTCCAGGCGATTTGGAAGGAGTGGACTACCAGTGAGGGAATTATCGTCCCAGGGTCCTGGAAGTTGCGACGCCCCTCATTTTGCCGCACTGCGACAAAGGATCAGCGTCCGAAGACGCGGTCCGCCACCCGGTTCAGGACGGTGCTGCTCCACTCGAGGCTGGCCTTCATCAGCCGCTTCATGTCGTCGTTGAAGATGGGGATCTGCGGCGCCGTGGTGTAGGTGCGGCTGAGGAACAGGGACTTGTTCTCCGGCTCGAAGTCCACGGTGCCGCCGCCAGTGTCGGTGCCCTTCTTCTGCTCGTCTTGGAAGCCCTCCAGGATGCCCGGCTTGGGGGTGTCCCGGAACCGGTGGATGAGGGCACTGCACTCCAGCGCCTGCTCCTTGTCGTGCCACTCGAAGTAGAGCTGCGCATCGCCCAGGGCGACGCCGCCGAAGCCCTGCGGGTTGATGCCGACGCTGTTGGGGCTGCCGTTGGCGGCGAGGAACGCCTGCGCCAGCATCTGCGCTTCTTCTCGGGTCATGGGGGTCGGTCTCCAGGGGCGGGCACTGCCTGAGCGGGCAGCCTAGCAAATCAGCACGCCGCCTCCACATGACAAGGGCCTCCGCGCGCTTCCGGAAAGGCGAGCGCGGGGAGGCCCTGGAGACCGAAGGGGCGCGAGGCCCTGACGGCTACTTCGCGGCGTCGAGCGCCTGGGACAGGTCGTCCACCAGGTCCCGCGCGTCCTCGATGCCCACCGACAGGCGGATGAAGCCGTCGGTGATGCCGAGCTGCTCGCGCGTCTCCTTGGGAATGGAGGCGTGGGTCATGATGGCCGGGTGCTCGATGAGGGACTCGACGCCGCCGAGCGACTCGGCGCAGGCGAACACCTTCACCGTCTTGAGGAAGGTGCGGGCGGCCTCCAGGCCCCCCTGGATGTCGAAGGTCACCATGCCGCCAAAGCCGGACATCTGCTGCTTCGCCAGCGCGTGCTGCGGGTGCGCCTCCAGACCCGGGTAGGTGACCTTCTTCACCTTCGGGTGGGACGCCAGGAACTGCGCCACCTTCATCGCGTTGGAGGCGTGGCGGTCCATGCGCACGTGCAGCGTCTTCACGCCGCGCAGTACCATGAAGCTGTCGAAGGCGCCGGACACGCCGCCCACCGCGTTCTGGAGGAAGTACATCTTCTCTGCCACGTCCTCACGGCTGGTGCAGACGAAGCCGCCCACCACGTCGCTGTGGCCGTTGATGTACTTGGTGGTGGAGTGCGCCACCACGTCGAAGCCGAGGTCCAGCGGGCGCTGGAAGTACGGCGTCATGAACGTGTTGTCGGCGACGGAGAGGATGTTCCGCTTCTTGGCGACCTCGGCGATGCGCGCCAGGTCGATGAGCTTGAGCATCGGGTTGGTGGGGGACTCCACCCACACCATCTTCGTCTTCGGCGTAATCGCCGCCTCGAAGTTCTCCGGCTTGGACAGGTCCACGAAGGAGAAGTGCAGCCCGGCCCGCCGGAACACCTTGTCGAAGAGGCGGAAGGTGCCGCCGTACACATCGTCCGAGACGACCACGTGGTCGCCCGAGTCCAGCATGTGCATCAGCATGTCCGTACCCGCCAGGCCGGAGGCGAAGGCCGCGCCGTACTTCGCCCCCTCGAGCGCGGCCAGACAGTCCTGGAGCGCCTTGCGGGTGGGGTTCTGCGTCCGGCTGTACTCGTAGCCCTTGTGCTCTCCGGGGCCGTCCTGGACGTAGGTGGACGTCAGGTAGACGGGCGTCATGATGGCGCCGGTGGTGGGATCCGGCTCCTGACCGGCGTGGATGGCAAGCGTGTCGAAGCGCATGCCGGGGGAACTAACACAGTCCCTCCCTGCCCGCAGCAGGACCCGCCTATTCGAACTTCCCGTGACGCCCCGCCCCTTGGGCAAAACGCGTGGCGCCAGCAATGGACTCCGACTCCAGTACCTTGACACCGCGGGCGAACTCCTGACGCAGTGCCTCCTCGGTGCCCAGCCCCGCCTGGGTGTAGGCGGAGCGCCGGTCCGCGTTCATGCACGCCTGCGGGAAGGCGGCCACCTCGCGCGCCAGAGCCTCCGCGGCCTCGCGCGCCTGCCCCCGGGGCACCACACGGTTGACCAGCCCCATGGCCAGCGCCTCCTGGGCGGACACAGGCCGGCCCGTGAGGATGAGGTCCAGCGCGCGCGAAAGGCCAATGAGCCGGGGCAGCCGCACCGTCCCCCCGTCGATGAGGGGCACACCCCAGCGGCGGCAGAAGACGCCCAGGACGGCGTCCTCCTCGGCCACGCGCAAGTCGCACCACAACGCCAGCTCCAAGCCGCCCGCCACGGCATGGCCGCCGATGGACGCGATGACGGGCTTGGACAGCACCATGCGCGAGGGGCCCATGGGTCCATCCCCGTCCAGCTCCAGGCGGGGCATCCGGCCCTCGGAGACGGCCTTCAGGTCCGCCCCGGCGCAGAAGGTACCCCCTTCTCCATGGAGCACGCCCACCCGCGCATCCGGGTCCGCGTCGAAGGCGCGGAAGGCCTCCGCCAGCGCCTGGGCGGTGGCGCCATCCACGGCGTTGCGCACCTCCGGGCGGTCCAGGATGACGGTGGTGACGAGGCCGTTCTTCTCGACGCGCACGCTCATGGCGGCGGAGTCTTCTTCCCTCGCGTCCGGACCGCAATCCCGCCGCGGTGCCTCCTTACATGGGCGCGTGCGCGCCCTCCCCTTCCGACAGGCCGTGGATGATGCGCGCCACCTGGCGCAAGTCGTCCACGAAGGCCTCCAGAGCAGCCTCCTTCGCCCGAGGGTCCGGCGCGCGAAGGATGGAGGACGGGTGCACCGTGGCCACCACCACCCGCGCCCATTCCGACGCCATCGGCTGCCCACGAGACTGCGTCACCCGGAACGCCTTGCCCAGCAGCGCCTGCGCCGCGGTGGCCCCCAGGCAGACGAGGACGTCCGGGCGGAACACGCGAATCTCCGCCTCCAGCCACGGCAGGCAGGCGCGAATCTCCGTCGTGGTCGGCTTCGCGTGGATGCGCCGGGGCCCCTGGCCGGTCCACTTGAAGTGCTTCACCGTATTGGTGACGTACACCTGCGCGCGGTCGATGCCGGCGGCCTCCAGCGCCTCGTCCAGCAGCCGCCCGGAGGGACCCACGAAGGGCCTGCCGGCCCGGTCCTCCTGGTCTCCCGGCTGCTCCCCCACCAGCATCACCCGGGGGCCGGGGCGCGGCTGGCCCTCGGGCTCGCCAAAGACAGTCTGGGTGCCCGTGCGCCAGAGCGGACAGGCCTGACACCCCGCAGCCGCCTTTCGGAGCTTGTCGTACGTCGGAGACTCAGGGATGAGGGGGGCCGCGGTGGTCTGGACGGAAGGACGCTTGGGCATGGCTGACACACAAGGTACGCATGGCTCTCACGACGCAACCGGCCCCGAGGGCATGTTCGCCAACCGCCTGCGCAAGGGGGACAAGCGCTTCCGGAAATGGGCCCGGACGCAGGGGCTGACGGCCTTCCGCGTCTACGACAGGGACATCCCCGAGTACCCGTACGCCATCGACGTCTACGGCGACCGCGTCCACGTCGTGGAATACCCCCGGCGGCGTGCCATCGCCTCCGGTGCCGCGGACACGCAGCGGGAGGAAGTCCTGGCCGCAGTGACGCAGGTGCTGGCCGTTCCCTCCGAGCGCGTCTTCGTGAAGACGCACACGCCCCAGCCCTGGGGCCGCTCTCAGTACGGCCGGGTGGGCCAGGACAGCGGGCGCATCGTGGTGGAGGAGCAGGGCCTGAAGTTCTGGGTGAACCTGGGCGACTACCTCGACACCGGCCTCTTCATGGACCACCGCAACACCCGCGCGCGCGTGCGGGAGGAGGCCCGGGGCAAGCGCTTCCTCAACCTCTTCGCGTACACCGGGGCCTTCACCGTCTACGCCGCCGCGGGAGGCGCCGCGAGCACGATGACGGTGGACCTGTCCAACACCTACCTGGACTGGGCCGAGGACAACCTGGACCTCAACGGCCTGGCCGACGCGCGGCACACGCTGGTGCGCGCGGATGCCAAGGCCTGGGTGGAGGCCCAGGCCGACGCGCCGGAGCGGTACGACCTGGTGGTGTGCGACCCGCCGTCCTTCTCCACGTCGAAGAAGATGTCGGGCAGCTTCAACGTGCAGCGCGACCACCCGCGCCTGCTGGCCGCCATCCGGGCGCTGCTCGCACCCGGTGGCGTCCTCTACTTCTCCACCAACTTCCTGGGGTTCCAGTTGGAACCGAAGGCCACGCGGGGAATGGAGGTGGAGGAAATCACCCCTCGCTCCATCCCCGAGGACTTCCAGCGCAAGGAGATCCACCGCTGCTGGCGCATGGTGGCTCCCTGACGCTGGCGTCCGTCCCGACTACAGCCAGCAGACGTTGTCGATGCAGCGCTCGCCGGCGGGGCACTCGCAGGTGGCGTGACAGCTGTTGCCGCTGCCCGTGTTGACGGGCTTGCAGACGCCGTCCGTGCAGACCTGACCGGACGGGCACTCGCAGTTGGCGCGGCACACCGGGGTGGACGTCCCGGCATCCTGCACCGGAGGAGGCGGCGGCACCTTGCACTGGCCGTTGGAGCAGACCTCGCCCGACGGGCAGTCGCAGTTGGCCTGGCAGGCCGTGCCCGTGCCCGCGTCCGGCGGCGGGGCCGGCGGACGGCAGTAACCGTTGGTGCAGACGTCACCCGAGGGGCAGTCACAGTTGGCCACGCACGTCTGGCCCGGGTCCGGCTGCGGCGACTTGCACTTGCCATTGAAGCAGACCTGGCCGGCGGGGCACTCGCAGTTGGCGCGGCACTGGCCCCCATCCGGAATGGGCATGCAGTAGCCAATCTGGCAGCTGTAGTCGTCCGGGCACTGGGTGGTGGAGTCGCAAGCCGCGCGGCACTGGCCATCCACGCAGTCCTTCCCGCCGGAGCAGTCCGCCGCGGTGGAGCAGGTGTTCGGGTCCACCGGGCGCGGACGGCACAGGCCGCTCACGCAGGTGTCCTTGGCGTCGCACCAGGAATCGTCATAGCAGCCGCGGATGCACTGGTTGTTGATGCAGTAGTTCCCCGCACCGCAATCCATGTTCACCCGGCACTGCTGAGGAGCCCCCCCGTCCACGCCCGCATCCGGGCGCGTCCCACCGTCGGAGCCAGCGTCTGGGCGCGTCCCACCGTCCGTCCCCGAATCCGGGCGCGTCCCGCCATCAGAACCCGCGTCCGGGCGCGTCCCGCCGTTCCCAACGCAGTAGTTCTTGTCGCACCGCTGGCCCGAACCGCAGTCGGAGTCACGCGAGCAGAACTGCGAGCAGACGCTGTTGATGCAGATCTGGGACCCGGGGCAGTCCAGGGAGGAGGAACACGCGCCCGAGCCAGGTGGAACGGTCCGACAGACGCCGCTGCGGCAGCTCTCACCCGTACTGCAATCCTTGTCGGAGGAGCAGTAGCAGATGTCGTCGTCGGAGTCGTCGTACCAGTCATCCTCTCCATGGACGATGCAGCCCGGGAGAACGGCGAGGACGGCGAGCAACGGCAGCCACATGAGGCTACGTATGGGGGTGTTCCGCATGAGTGGGGACTCCGAGAACTCAGGGGTACCGGTCCGGCCACCGGGGGTGCTTTCCGGTTTCAGCGATGGACTCCGTAGCGCAGACGGATGATCAAAAAATTTATTTGATCGGCTTTCGTCTTTCCGGAGACCCATGGCCATGGAGGTATGTAGTGGCCTGGACCTTTCAGTCGGTCACCGGGCCGGGCTCGTATCGCGCCGGACCCCGACCACCCATCGAGGGAGAACCCCTGGTGTTCCTGCGTGGAGCCCGCTCATTCGCGCACGTCACCCACCTCCCCGAGGAGCGAAAGGGACGCGACGTGTCCGGTGTTCCCGCCCAGGACGAGGTGCGGCTCCAGGCACTGGTCCGGCGCATCCAGGAGGGCGACCTGACGGCATTCGAACAGCTCTATGCGCTCACGCAGGCGGATGCCTCGCGCACCTTGTGGCACCTGGTCGGCAACCGCGTGGACGTGGAGGACCTGCTCCAGGAGGCCTATCTCCGGCTGCTGACAGCCGTGAAGAGCTACCGGGGCGAGTCCCGGTTCCGGACTTTCTTCTATCGCGTGTGCTCCAACGTGGCCCTGTCCCACCTGCGCTGGAAGCGGCGCCGGCCTGAGGACTCCGTCTGGGACCTGCCGGAAGCGGTGGCGGAGGGAGACGACCCCGAGCGGGTGGCCTCGCGGCGTCAAGCGGCCCGGCTGGTGGAGCTGGCGCTGGAACGGCTGAAGCCAAAGAAGCGCATCGTCTTCGTGTACTACGAGCTGTGTGGAATGAGTCCGGACGAGATTGCCGACGCCGTGGGCAGCTCCCCCAACACCGTCCGCAGCCGCCTCCACCATGCGCGGCTGGAGTTCAACGAAGCCATGCAACGACTGCTCGGCGCCAACCGGTCCGGAGGTTTCCATGGCGCGACATGAGCACCTCTCCCTGTGGGCCCTGGCCGCGGGCGAGTTGGACGCAGATGCGAGCGGACGGGTGGAAGCGCACGTCGCCACCTGCTCCGAATGTGCCCAGGCGCTGGAGCAGGTGCGGCAGTCCCGCGCCGTCCTCCACGAGGGCCGCGGCACCCTGCCCGCGCCGCGCACGGACGCCATGGGCGAAGGACTTCGCGCGGAAGCGGCTCGGCGCATGGTGCGCAGCGCGCCCAGGGCCCGCTGGCCGTGGGCCGTGGCGCTCGCGGGCGCCTGCGCGGCGATGCTGGCGTTCTGGATGGTCCGCGCTCCCCGGGCGACGGACGAGGGCGGAGCGCATGTGGCTCGGGGGGATGCCCCCTCTGCTTCTGCGTCGGGTGCCTCCATTCCGTTGAATGGAGGTGACGCGGTTCCCACGGTGCCCCCGGCTCCGGAGACCGCCGCTCACGCCGCGGCCGGCAGCGAGCCGTCTGTCCCCACGAATGCAGCGGAGAAGCTCGACGCCACCACGGAGACAGAACGGGTCGCCGTCGCGGGTGCCATCCTGCGCGAGGCGGGAGGCACGGAGCGCGCGCTCAAGCCCGGCATGCGGCTGCGTTCAGGCGTGGCGGTGCGGACGCCCGCGCGCTCCAGTGCGTTGCTTCGGCTGCCGGATGAGAGCCGCGTTCGGCTGTCGGCGGGCTCGGAGGTGGAGTTGTCCCGCGCGGAGTCGCGTGATGTGCACCTCACCGTGAACAAGGGACGCCTGTCCGTCGAGGCCTCGCACACGGCGCGCCAAGGATTCATGGTGGAGGTGGCGGGCCTGCGCGTCTCCGTGGTGGGCACTGTCTTCACGGTGGAGCGCACGAAGGACGGCGCCGCCGTGGCCGTCGCGGAAGGGCAGGTCCGCGTCGAGGCGGAAGGTCAGCCGCCGCGGCGGGTCGGTCCTGGCGAGCGGGTGGAACTGCACGCGGCGACGCACACGCTGAACCCGCGGAAGATGTCGAAGCCGGACCTGCGGGCCATCGCGGAGCTCCGGGACCCGGTGGACGAAGTCCCCGTAAGCCCGCCC
>NZ_SRLV01000085.1:0-37649 GCF_006518205.1 Myxococcus sp. CA005
TGAGCGTCTCGTGGGCTCGGAGATGTGTATAAGAGACAGGCACAGCATTCGGTGTTGCAACCACCGCCCACGGGAGGCGGAGGAACGTCGGGGTTGCTGAATCCAGCCCCGACGAAGCCATAGAGGGCAACGCCATCGTCCGGAATCACCTGGCGCCCATCCGCGCTGACACTGCCCAGGCCATAGGCATACCAGCCACTACTATTCGCGTCGTAGTTCCAGAAGTTAGCCTTCGCTCCGGGAAGTTCGCCCCGGTAGTTGGCGTAGTAAAGCTTCGCGCCGCTGAAGCCGGGCGATAGCCCTTCGAAGCGTGCGTCGCTTGGCTGGAGCGTAAAGTAGAGCGGCATCTCCAGATTAGGCAGGGGAAAAGGTGCTTGGTTGATGGGCAGCGGGGTAATGTTGATCTCGGTCAACAAGTTGCCCGCGCGGTCACGCACTACTGTTCCCGGCGGCAGCCGCAACTCAAGCCCCGGGATAGCGGGTGTCGTCACCGCGACCTCCTCCGTCGTGGGACTTGGGATGGCGACCGTACCCTGGGGATCCAACCGGGGCATCCACACGGTGTGTCCCAGTGGGTTGGTGACTCCTTCCCGAATTTCGATATGCATGAAGAAAAGGCCATAACGGGTCGAACCGTGATTGGCCGTCTGGCCATTGACCTCCAGGGTCTGCCCTCCCGGATTAAGCCCTTCCAAGAGGAAGCGCCCCTGGGAATCTGTAACAGTAGCAATACCGCGCACTACGATGCGTACGCCCGCAAGTGGCTTGCCATTGAGGCGCAGCACGCGCCCGGACAGAGCAGTGACACCCGAAGCCGCCGTGAGCGGCTCCACCGGAGGCACCTGGGGCTCTCTTGAACGCCAGTCGCCCATGAAATTCTCCGGTCCCGGCAACCACGTTTCCCCATTATCAAAGAAAGGTCGCTCGGGAGCGCGCCACTCGTAGCGTCCGTCCGGGCGCCGCATCTCAGATGGGCGCACCAGGGACACCGGCTGCGCTGTCGCCCTGGCGCGGCCGGGCCGTGGCCGAGGAAGGCGAACGTCCGGCCGTCCCTCGCCCAATGCCAAGCTCGCGGTCGTGAAGCCCACCGAGGTGAGGGGCAGAACCTGCCCTGCTTGGGTCTTCAACCCCTCGACGTAGAGCGTATATATAGTGGCCGGCAGCAGCGACTGCGAGGGACGGAAGAAGAGCAACCGCCCTTCCTCCGCGAGGGTATGGTCACCAGCCACCTCGCCCACAGGCCCCATCAGCGTGACGGCCGTCTCACCATCCTGGGACATGGGCTGGCTCAGGCGCACTGCCAGCAGGGTGTCCACCGGCACTGCGGCCGCACCGTCTACGGGAAGCGAGCCCGCCATCCTCGCTGAGGAGTTCGAATTCGGCAGCCTGTCACGTTCGGCGGCATCCACTCGGACGAACTCGCCCCGGACCGGATCGAACAGTTCCGCAGTGGGCACCGCGCCCGACGCGTCACCGCCCCAGAGCAACACGCGGCCATCCGGCAGCAGCACCGCAGTGTGGCCCGCGCGGGCCACCTGCATGCGGGAGGAGAGCCGCGTCACCTGGAGGGTCCTTGAATCTAGGAGTTCCGCGGTATCGCTAGCCCGTGAATCCACTGTCTCCCCACCGGTGAAGAGCACGCGGCCATCCGTCAACACCGTAGCCGAGTGGCGCGCACGCGCCTCCGTCCGGAGCTCCATCGCGCTCGTGAAGGTCCGAGTGTCTGCGGAAAACCATTCGGCGGTGCCGAGTAGCCGTCCGGCCGCATCGCGTCCCCCCACCACCAAGACCCTGCCATCGGGAACCACCGTCGCAGTCGGATGCGAGCGCGCGAACACCAGGCCATTTTCCAGCGGCTCGGGGACACCGGTCTCCGGCAGGAGCTCCGCGTCACGTGTCGGCTGTTCGCCCCCTAGAAACAACCAGCGCCCGTCCGGCAAGCGCGTTGCACCGCGATCCACTCGCACTGGAGGCCTAACCACGGTCAGCGGTTGCATGAGGTCATCGGGCACCGCAGCGAACGGGACTTCTTCCGCGCAGCCGGTAATCACGCCCAGCAGGGCGAGGCAGGCGACCGCGAGTACACGTCTGATTTGAGGCATGGTCTTTCCAGGTTGAATCAGGGAGGACATGAAGGTCACTTCCGGACATCCGCTTGGGCTGGTGCCGAGGGAGCGCCCGCGGTCTTTATTCCCAAGGAGAGTTGGCCGATGCTGGCTTGGTACGGGTCCACGGTGATGCCGTACGTACCCGTCGTGGGGGGCGTGAAGTTCACCGTGTAGCCAGTGGCGGAGCCCGTGGTTTGGCTCGTCAACTGCGCGCCATCAGGCCTCAGGATGCGCACCAACGTGTTGCTGCCGAAGCTGTTGCCTGTGATTAGCAGCGTCAGGTTGGAATTCGCGTTGGCAGAGAAGGTGTAGAAGCCATCCTGGCCCACCCGCGCAGTGCTGAAGGTGTGAGCGGGGCCATCCACCGTGAGGACGTCTCCCAGCGACGTCGACAGCAACAGGCCCACCGTCGCCGTCACCGTCCCTGATGGATTCACCGTCAGGCTGTATGTGCCCGTCATCGGCAACACCGGCACGTCGCAGTTCCCTGGCACGTAGAAGTTGCTGCAATCAACCAACAGGGTGCCATCTGGCTTGAGCAGCTTAATGACAGCGCTCCCTCCGGCAGGCGTAGTGCTGACACTCGTCACCCCCAGCCCTAGTCGCGCCCCCATCGTGCCGCTGAAAGTGTAACGGCCGTTCTGCCCTGCATTCAGGACCACTGTCGTCTCCACCCCATCGACGGTGCCCGCGCTTCCGCTGGCCTCCTCAACCAATTGGAGCGTCATCTGGCCGATGCTGGCTTGGTACGGGTCCACGGTGATGCCGTACGTGCCCGTCGTTGGGGGCGTGAAGTCCACCGTGTAGCCAGTGGCGGAGCCCGTGGTTTGGCTCGTCAACTGCGTGCCATCAGGCCTCAGGATGCGCACCAACGTGTTGCTGCCGAAGTTGTTGCCTGTGATTAGCAGCGTCAGGTTGGAATTCGCGTTGGCAGAGAAGGTGTAGAAGCCATCCTGGCCCACCCGCGCAGTGCTGAAGGTGTGAGCGGGGCCATCCACCGTGAGGACGTCTCCCAGCGACGTCGACAGCAACAGGCCCACCGTCGCCGTCACCGTCCCTGATGGATTCACCGTCAGGCTGTATGTGCCCGTCATCGGCAACACCGGCACGTCGCAGTTCCCTGGCACGTAGAAGTTGCTGCAATCAACCAATAGGGTGCCATCCGGCTTGAGCAGCCTGATGACAGCGCCCCCTCCGGCAGGCGTAGTGCTGACACTCGTCACCCCCAGCCCCAGGCGCGCCCCCATCATGCCGCTGAATTCATAGATGCCATTCTGGCCTACCTGTCCCGTGAAGGTTGCCGATACCCCGTCCTTCTCCAGCATGCCGCGCACAGCACGCACCAATGCGAAAGACGCATTAAACCCCGTTGTCGTGCCGCTGAGTCGCACCACGAGCGTGTAGACGGTGTCCCTGGTAGCCATCGGAATGTCGAAGACCCCGCCTGCTGCCGCAAGGCTAAAGTTGCCCACCTGCCCGCCCATTTGATCATGGACCACCAGCGTCGCTTGGTTCGCTCCCCCCAGGACCACCGATGTCACCACGAGACTTACCTGCTCCCCCTGCCGCACGGAGAAGCTCAACACCGCCTTACGCGTTGAGTCCGCCAGGGACACAGCACTCGACGCCCCGCCGACTTCAGCTTGGAGTCTGGTGTCTGTCATCGCAGGAACCGCCCCCACGGGGAGCACTAGGAAGTCCTCGGAGCTCGTCGCTCGCCCTGAAGGAGTGGAGACCCGAATCGCGCCCGTCGCGCCCAATTGAGAGACCTTCACCTCCAGCTGTGATGCGGAGGAGGTCAGCACCGAGGCCTGGATGTCTCCGAGGAAGACTCGATTGAAAAGACGGTCGGGGTCGAAGTTACTCCCTGTAATGGTCACCACTGAGTCCACCGGGCCTCCCACTGGAGAGAAACCTGTGATGACGGGGCCAAGTACGGGACTCGTAACAATAAAGTCCTCATGGCTCGGGACCGTCGCCCCATCCACGGTCACACTCACTGGCCCCGTTGTTGCGTTCGCCGGAATCGTCACCACCAGTCGCTGCGGACTCGCCGCAGACACGATGGCATCCACGCCATTGAAACGAACCGTGTTGCCAACCAGTGCCGGGCTGAAGCCCACCCCCGTCAATATCACATCCGCCCCGGGAGGGCCCGCGTTGGGAGTAAAATCGAAGAGCCCCAGCTCCGCTTCGGATAGGCGCTTAATTTCCAAGAGGTTTCCCCCTGGGTCATAAACATACTGAGCGCTGGCGCCCGCCCCGTCATAGACGCCTACCAGACGCCGACTTTCGTCATAGACATACTGAATTGGAGGCCCTGCGTCCCCCAGAGCACTGGACCGGGTCTCCGTTCCTGGCTGAGATGCAGGTGGACCGCCACACGCGGACAACACAAGGACACACCAGAGAGCGCGAACGCAGCTCTCCCAGAAAGTTCGCTTCAAGAACGACTCCTAGCTTGGAATGGGCTGGATGGACGAAAGTGTTACCGGCCAATCCCTGTCGAAGCAGCGGGGCTGGTCAGCGAATGGAGAAAAGCCACAATGTCGGAGCGCTCGGAAGGGGTCATGTCTCCTACCTGAAGCCCCTCAGGCAGGCGATAATACAGCTCTCGTTCAACGGCTTGAATCAGCGTGGGAACACTGCCGTCACGCATGTACGGCGCCGTTACGGCTACGTTGCGGAGGGACGGCGTACGAAACCGCCCCAGGTCAGAAGCCCTCAGGGTCACCACGTATCGCCCCAGCGCCGCCACTTCTGCGCGCGCAGAGACAGCCGCCCGCCGCGCGCCAGGGTCCAGCAGCGCCAGTTCTCGAGCCGCGCCCGCCTGCTTAGCTATGAGGGCCGCGGAAATCTCACCGGCATGGTACGACCCATCCGTGAAGGCTCCGCCCTCGGGCGGGTGGCAGCGCGCGCAGCCCGCCCGGCCTGTGAAGAGCGCGAACCCTCTTCGCTGTTCCGGACGAAGTGCCTGCGCGTCCCCACTAAGAAACTGCTCAAACGGCGAGGGAGGAGGAACCTGCTGGCGCACATAGGCCGCGAGCACCCTAGATACCGTTTCCCGCGTCGCCCCCCTTCCAGGAAAGAGTCGCTCGAATTCCGCTGAATATCGAGCCTGGACAGATGAAATGACAGCTTCCTCTCCTTCCATCCCATGCTCTTCGGCGGTCGTAAGCGGATCGAACATCAACGTCTCTAATGAGGCCCTTCGCCCATCCCAGAAAAACTCACGGGCCGAGGCCAGGCCCCACAGGCTGGGTACGTTCCTAGTACCGGTGCGGTCGAACACACCCCGTGAGACAGGCTTGCCGTCTGTAAAGGCGGCATCAGGTGGATGGCAAGTCGCGCAAGCCACCTTGCCATCTGCGCTCAAGGACGTGTCGATGAAGAGAGCAGCCCCCAGGGAGGCCCAGGCCTTTTCGTCTGGCGGAGATGGCTGCGGCTCGGCGCCGCTGTCCAAAGACGGAACGAGCAGTCCCCATACCGATACCAAACAGACGAGGCGCCTGGAAGACAGACACAAAGCCTGCCACGATTTTCTTTTCACATTCGCGCCATCCCTGTCCCATCTCCCCAAAGTCCACTCAAGCACTCCAAAACGAAAGAAAGGCAAATCCATCCCCAATATCCCCCAAAGGTTCGGATGAGAAATTCGCAGGACCGACCATTCGCTACCCAAGCGAGAACAGGGCCGACGGTTTTCTCGTGCCATCAATAGGCGTTAACGGACCCGTTCGAGGCCCTACTGCCATGAGAGCTACGGAAGCGGTCGATTGCGTGGGAGCCACCTAGGTACAGTCAGCATCTCCCCAATTGAGGATGAGAGTGACCTGTCACCTTCGCTCCAGAGCAGAGTTTGAAACCCGGTGCCAGACGAAATACATCTCTCCACGAGAAGTCCATCTGACTGACTGAGGAGCAACAGTCGTGGTGTCCGACTTCTGCAGCGCCTCATCGTCGAAGCACTCGGATTAGAACCCTGGCACCTGCAATGCCTTACCGCATGCCACCTTACTTTGGTCACTTCCACGCTGCCTTCTGGCAACTCGTGCCCACCGTTCGACAATCTCACGGCATCAAAAACTGTTCCTGCCGCCCCCCCGCTTCTTCCACCTCATATACATGGTCCCCGCCTGTCCCATTACGGTCAGCACGCAGGCGTCACTTCTCATTCACTGGCAAGCACGGTCAAGTAGCCGACAGACTGCTTCGCAAGTTGTTGCGTTGAGCAATTAATGGACCAGCGCCTCATTGGCGAGGTCTGGGCAGACCCAGCGGGCTCCTACCAGCAGCATGACTTCGGTTCACAGGAGCTCGGTTGTCGTGTGTACGCCGCACGCGGCCGTCCACGTTGCGGGATTTACCGTCTGTGGAACTGGATGGGCCACTCTGCACGATTTCGCTCGCGGTGCGTGTCAGGCCCCTCCGGAAACAGCAGCTCGCCCTTCCCGCCAGCCCCCCTCCCAAGCCACCGACCGGGTCAGTCCCGGGTTCCCGGGGTCGTCCGGCACCTCATGCAACCTCCAAGAACTCCTGCGAAGCCGCCTCTTGTGGCATATACCCACACCATGCCTTCCGCCCTGACCGCCTCCGAGATCCGCGAGGCGTTCCTCAAATTCTTCGAGGAGCGCGGCCACCGCCGTGTGGCGTCCTCCTCCCTGGTGCCCGCCAACGACCCGACGCTGATGTTCACCAACGCGGGCATGGTGCAGTTCAAGGACGTCTTCACCGGCCGTGAGACGCGCGACTACCGCCGCGCCACCACGTCGCAGAAGTGCGTGCGCGCCGGCGGCAAGCACAACGACCTCGACAACGTCGGCTTCACCGCCCGGCACCACACATTCTTCGAGATGCTCGGGAACTTCTCCTTCGGCGACTACTTCAAGGCCGACGCCATCGCGTACGGCTGGGAGTTCGTCACCCGGACGCTCGGCCTGTCCACCGACCGGCTCGCCGTCACCGTGTTCAACGGCGAGGGCGGCACCCCCTGGGACGAAGAGGCCTACGAGCTGTGGAAGAAGCAGGGCGTCCCCGCCGAGCGCCTCTACAAGCTCGGCCTCAAGGACAACTTCTGGGCCATGGGCGACACCGGCCCCTGCGGCCCCTGCTCCGAAATCCACTACCACCAGGGCGACGACATCCCCTGTGTCGAAGAGGCCGAGGGCAAGAAGTGTCAGGGCGTCGCATGTGACTGCGACCGGTGGCTCGAAATCTGGAACCTCGTGTTCATGCAGTTCGAGCGCAAGGAGAAGGACGGGCCCCTCATCCCCCTGCCGAAGCCGTCCATCGACACCGGCGCGGGCCTGGAGCGCATCGCCTCCGTCGTCCAGGGCAAGCGGTCCAACTATGAGACGGACCTCTTCCAGAACATCCTCGCCACCGTCAGCGAACTGTGCGGCAAGCCCTACTCGCAGGAGTCTGGCGCGTCCCAGCGCGTGGTCGCGGACCACAGCCGCGCGGCGGCGTTCCTCATCTCGGACGGCGTCCAGCCCTCCAACGAGGGCCGCGGCTACGTCCTGCGCCGCATCATGCGCCGCGCCATCCGGCACGGCACCCAGCAGTTGGGCCTGGAGGACGTCTTCTTCTTCAAGGTCGTCGACCGCGTCATCGAGCTGATGGGCGACGCCTACCCCGAGCTCCGGGAGAGCCGCACCTTCGTCCTGGAGGTCTGTCGGCACGAGGAGACGAGCTTCCGCCAGACGCTCAGCCGCGGCCTCAAGCTCATCGAGGAGGAGCTGTCCGAGCTGCAGAAGGCCGGCGGCAAGCAGCTCTCCGGCGACGTCGTCTTCCTACTCCACGGCACCTACGGCTTCCCATGGGACCTTACGCAGATCATCGCCCGGGAGCGCGGCCTCGACGTGGACCTGGTCCGCTTCGAGGAGCGCCTCAAGGAAGAGGCGGACAAGAACAAGTTCGCGGGCTCTGGCGACAAGGCCACGGGCGAGGTCTACCTGAAGCTGGCGGAGCGGCTCGGGACGACGGAGTTCCTCGGCTATGAGGGCGAGGGACACGAAGGCGAAGGCAGCATCCGGGCCATCGTCAAGGACGGCGCCGAAGTCACGCAGGCCACGCAAGGCGACACGGTGGAGCTGGTCCTGGACCGCACGCCCTTCTACGGCGAGTCCGGTGGCCAGATGGGCGACACCGGCCGCATCGTCGGCCACGGCGGCAAGGCGGTGGCCAAGGTCACCGACGCGCAGCGCCCCGTGCCGGGCCTCGTGGTCCACTCGGTGGAAGTCTCCGAGGGCACCTTCAAGGTCGGCGACATGGTCCAGGCCGGCGTGGACTCGGAGCGCCGCAAGTCCATCCGTGCGAACCACTCCGCGACGCACCTGCTCCACAAGGCGCTCAAGCTCGTGCTCGGTGAGCACGTGAAGCAGGCGGGTTCCGTCGTAGCGCCGGACTACCTGCGCTTCGACTTCGCGCACTTCTCGCCCGCCACGTCCGCGCAGCTTGAGCAGGTCGAGGACCTGGTCAACGGCTGGATTCGCGACAACGCGGGGGCCGAGACGCGCGTCATGAGCCTGGAGGACGCGAAGAAGTCCGGCGCCGTCGCCATGTTCGGCGAGAAGTACGGCGAGACGGTTCGCGTCGTCACCGTACACCCCGAGTCCACCGAGCTGTGCGGCGGCACCCACGTGCGCCGCAGCGGTGACATCGGCCTGTTCAAGATTGCCAGCGAGAGCGGCGTCGCGTCCGGCGTGCGCCGCATCGTCGCGCTGACGGGCATCGGCGCGCTCCAGCACGTCCGCGAGCAGGAACACGAGCTGCGCAAGGTAGCCGAGCTGCTCAAGTCGAACCCGAAGGAAGTCTCCAAGCGCGTCGAAGCGACCCAGAAGCGCGTGAAGGAACTGGAGCGCAAGGTCGAGGAAGTGGCCGTCAAGGCGCAGACGGCCAGCAGCAAGGACCTGCTGGAGCAGGCTCGCGATGTGAATGGCATGAAGGTCCTGGCCACCCAGGTGGACGCAGCGGATGACAACGTCCTGCGCGGCATGGCGGACCAGCTCCGTGACCGCATCCGCTCGGGCGTGGTCGCCATCGGCGGCGAGAAGGACGGCCGGGCCATCATCCTGGTCGCGGCCACCAAGGACGTCGTGGCCAAGGGCATCAACGCCGGCGCGCTGGTGCGCGAGATGGCCAAGGAAGTCGGCGGCAAGGGCGGCGGCAAGGCCGAGATGGCCCAGGCTGGTGGCCCTGATGCCTCGAAGCTCCCCGCGGCGCTGGAGAAGCTGTACGAGTTGGTGAAGGGCGTGGGCACCGCGTGATGAACCACCGGGCCTCCGCTTCCGTGGCGCTCCTGGCGGCCACCCTCGTCCTGGGTGGCTGCAAGGAGGAGTCCGTGCCTGACTACACGGGTACGGGTGACGACCGGACGCTTCAGAAGCTCCGCCAGGAAGTGGACCGGGTGAACCAGGGCGGCCGTCCCTCCCAGGGCCCCGAGGCCACGCGCGGAGACCCGAACGCGAACCTCGCGGGCCTGGCCGCGGGCATCAACGTCCCCACCGAGCGCGCATGGGAGCTTCCCGCCCCCAACGACGCCGTGCACTTGGAGACCCTGTCCGTGAAGCTCACCGGACTGGACGCGTCGCACTCGGTGAAGGGCTCGGGGAAGGTGAGCCTGACCTCCGAGGACCTGTTCTTCCGCGTTCAACTCATGACGCAGAACGTGGGCGGCGCGTCGCTCACCCTGGACCTGGACGGGGCGAAGCTCTTCGGGGCTGAAGGCCAGTCGTACACCGTGGCCCGGGATGCCCAGGTCGTCGGGGGCACCCGCCCCCTTCGGCGCACCTGGGCTCCGGATGAGCGCACCGACGTGGTCCTCCTGTTCGAGCTTCCTCCGGAGGCCCTTCGGGACGACGGGCTACACCTGTTGCTTCAGGGCTCCGGGGGGGATGTGCGGATTCCCTTGAAATGAGCGGGACAGCGTCCAAGCTCCTCCCGCTTCGCATCCGCCTCCCGTACACGACGGAGGAGGAGTTTATCGACAAGTACGGCTCGAACGTGGCGCGCGGTGGCGTGTTCGTTGCCACGCGCGCCATGAAGCCCGAAGGTACCGGGCTGGCGTTCGAGTTCGTCCTTGCCGATGGGACACGCCTGCTTCGCGGCGAAGGCGTCGTCGTGAAGGCCCAGGTGGACGCGGTGGGCGGGCGTACCGGCATGACGGTGCGCTTCGTGAAGCTGGACGCTGCGAGCAAGGCGCTCATCGACCGGGTGGTGTCGAAACGTACCGGAAGCGCGGAGCCACAAGCTCCCGCCCAGGTCACGCTCCCGCCTCCGGCCCCTGCACCCGCGCCACCTCCGGGACTCGTTCGCCGCACACCCGGCGCGAAGGCTTCGAATGCGGTGCGTGCCTCGACTCCCCCCCGCGAGCCCTCGCGGGAGGATGCGCGCGTCGAAGGCACGCCGACGGGAGTTCCTGACGCGGTAGCTGCCAACGGAGCCGATCTCGCGAGCACGGTGGCGGTGCCGGAACTCACGCCCAGTTCCGAGACTGCTACGGCGGATGATGACGCACGCGCGGAAGCGCCGGACTCCGGCACGGCTGCTCCGTCCTCCGAGTCCGAGCAAGTGCCGGATGAGCCTGCGTCCAGCACGGACGCGCATGCGGTGTCCGGTGAGGCGGACACGGGCTCACTTGATGCCTCTGACGCGTTCGGCGGGAGTGCTTTCACTGATTCAGGGGCTCCGAGCACACAAGATGCGGACGCACGTCCGGGACCTGTCGCTCCGCGCTTTGAAGCTGATTCGAGTGACGGGCTCGACTTCGCCATCACCGCGAGCCTCGCGGCGTCCGAGGATGAAGGTAGCAATGCGAATGCCGTAGCCGAGCGACACGGCCTCGGTGAGCCCGCCAAAGCGGCACTCGTCCCGGTGAATTCGTCAACCGACGCCGGCACTGCGCCGTCAGCGACCGCGACTCCGGACGTGACGGCGAAAGCCTCCGACGCACTGGCCTCGAGCGAGCCAGTGGAGCCGCCTCAAACGCTGCTTCGTGTCCCGCCCGAGTTGGAGACAGGCGACGATGCGCATGCAGCAGCCGAGCCCCCCACCTCCGCGCCCGCGCGCCCTGTATCCCTGCCTGGTCCTGGTGGACGCGCGCCCTCTGAACTCGACGAAGCCGTCGGTGACGAAGCTTCCGCCCCAGCAACGGATGCAGATGCAGCGGCGCCCCACGGAGCATCTGTCACTCAGGCGAACACCCCAATCGTCGCGGAAGCTGGCACGCCTGCAACGGCGGAACCCTCCGCGACGACGCCAGTTACGGGTACTGCTCCCGCCAACGAAGCAGCCACGGAACCCTCCGCGACATCTGCGACGACGAGCTCCGAGCCCACCGCCAAGGGCAGCGATACATCCACGATTCGAGCAACCGCCGAGGCATCGACCACAAGCGTCGAGCCCGACACCGACGAGGGCAACGAAACAGCCCCGACATCCTCCGGGACGGCGGCGCCCGCGAGCGAAACGCGCGATGCCAAAGCAGGCGACGCATCACCGACTGAAACGCCAACTGCCACTTCGATCACAAGCGTCGAGCCCACCACCGAGGCAGGTCACGTAGCATCCCCGGAGGCGTCCGCGACGGCCGCGCCTCCTCGTGCACAGTCCGACGCCGAAGCAGGCGACGCATCCACCACTCAGCCCCCCGCCGCGACGTCACCACTGAGCGATGCGCCCGTCGCCGAGGCAAGCAACGAGGCAGCTACCGAGCCCCAAGCAGCAGCGCCGACCACCGAACAAAGTGGCCCGAGTGTCGCGTCCGAATCTACGACGACGACCCACACGGATGACCCGTCCGGCAGTGCTCCCGGCGAGGCAGCATCCGCACAGGCGATGGCCGCGCTCCCGAGCGCACCTGGCGTCGACAAGACGGCGCACGCCGCTCCAGGCGCGAACTCCGCTGAGCGTTCGCAGGGCGCCTCCACATCAGGTGACACACCGCCCCAGGCGGCAGCCAGTGCAGCCCCCGCGGCCGAGTCGAGTCCGCCACCAGAGCCAACACTCGCGACTGCCGAGCCGCATGAGCGCACCACCGCTACCGAAAGCGTGCGCCCCGGCGTGGCCTCGGATGAAGCTTCTCTGTTCAACACGGAAGCAGCCCCAGCCCGCACCGAATCCGAGCCCACGCCCCCCGTCCCTCAGGACGCGGACGTGCCACGCAACCGCCGCCGTGCCCTGCTCGAAGTCCCCCTTCCCCAGCCGGCCTCGACGCCCGCGCTCCCTGAGGTCGTGCTGGGCATCGACCTGGGCACCTCACATGCGCGCGTCGCCGTCGTCCAGGACGGGACACCCAAGCTCATTCCCCTCCCCGGCACCACCACCACGGACCTTCCCGCGCTCATCGCGGTGAACGGAACCGGCGACCTCGTCGTCGGCGCCACGGCTCAGACGGAAGGCCAACGTGCCCCCCGCCGTGCCATCTCCGGTCTCAAGCGGCTGCTGGGTCTGAAGCCGCGTTCTCCGCAACTTCGCTGGCTCGCCCCGTTGCTCCCCTTCCCCGTCACCACGGACACGAATGGGGACTCCGCCGTGGAGGTCCGAGGCCGCGTCATCTCACCCATTCTCTTCACGGCCATGCTGCTTCGCGAGCTGAAGCATGCCGCCGCGACGCACCTGGGCCGCAAGGCAACCCGCGCCGTCATCTGTGCCCCCACGCACTTCACCGACCGCCAGTGCGCGGCCCTTCGCGAAGCCGCCACGCTCGCGGGGCTCGATGCCCAGCGCATCCTCATCGCCCCCGCGGCGGCAGCGCTCGCGTATGCACATGGCCGAGGGCTCGCGCGAAAGCGGGTGCTCGTCGTGGACCTGGGCGGTGGCGGTCTCCAGGTCTGCGTGGTGCAAGTCACAGGCGATGACCTCGAGGTCATTACCACCGGAGGCGACGCCACCCTCGGCGGTATGGACTTCGATGCGCGCATCGCCGAGGCCATCGCCAGCGACCTCTCGGAACAGGGCGTGCCCAAGCCGGACCATCCCTTCGACTGGGCCCCCCTGCGCACCGCCGCCGAGTCCACGAAGGTGGCCCTCTCCAGCCAGGAGCAGGTGGACGTCACCCTCCCCTCGGGAACCGTGCCCCCCATCAACCGGGAGCGAGTCGAAGCCCTCACCGCCGACCTCGCCCAGCGCGTCACCACCGTGGTCCGCGACGTGCTCGAATCCAATGCGCTCTCCCCCCAGGGGCTGGACGCGGTGCTGCTCGTCGGCGGGCAGAGCGCCGCGCCGCTGGTCCGCCGCCGGCTCGAAGAGAGCCTGGGCGTGAGCGTGCGCGACGACGTGGACACTCGAGGCAGCGTGGCCCTGGGCGCCGCGCTGCTCGGACAGGGGCTTCTGCTGGCCGCGGCCGGCAAGCCCGCGGCCACTGTCTCCGAGGTGCTGTCCTCGCCGCTCGCCGTCGCCGAGCGCGGTGGCACCTTGCGCCGCGTCCTCGAACGGAACACCCGCCTGCCCGCCACCAAGACGCTGGTGCTTCCCGCCGTGCCGGGTCCACTCGAGCTGGCCCTCTTCCAGGGGGCAGTCACGCAGGCGTCCGACGCCGAGTACCTCGGCCGGCTCACCCTCAACGTGGAGCGCGCGGGTGAGGTGGAACTTCACCTCGCCCTCTCAGTCGATGGAGCCCTGTCGCTCGAAACCACCCTGCCTGGCATGAAGCGGCACGCGGTGTCTCTGGCCACGGAGCACTTGGACGACGCGACCTTCGACGCGCTCATCGCCCGCTCGCCGCTGGCCGCTGAGCCGGAGCGACGCCCGGGTGGCGTGCTGTCCGGACTGAAGAAGCTCTTCGGCCGCCGCTGAGCCCCTCCTCGCTCGTCCGCGCACAAGTCACGGCGCCCTTCGCCCCGTGGGCCGATGCGCCCGCGGCCATCCAGGCCACCGTGCGTCCCTGTGGCTCTCTCTGTAGCCGTGGCGACAGATGGCCAGCTTTCCGGTGACTGATTTTCCGGGGAGGAATGCGATGCGACGTTCGATTGTGGGTGGAGCCGCCGCGGCGGCGCTGGGCATGGCGGGACCTGCCTTCGCCATCGAGGCACAGCAGGTGGGCGAGCGGCTGCGCGTCAAGGAGCGGCCGCTGGTGGGCGTCGACGTCCGACTGGGTCTCGGCAACTTCACCGGAGACCTCGGCAGCAACACCAAGGTGGGCCCGCTGCTGGGCATCAACGCCAGCGCCTATCCCTGGCAGTACGGAGGCGTCGAGGTCGGCTACGAAGGCCAGCGCTTCCCCATCGACGACTCGCGCCTGCGCAACAACGGCGATGGCGAAGGCGTCTGGCGCCACAACGCCACCCTGCTCGCCAAGGCGGGACCGCTCATCGACGAAAAGTGGCGCCCCTTCGTCGGCGCGGGCGTCGGCCTGAGCTACCTCAACCCCTCTGACGGCGCGGACCGCTTCTACAACAATGACTGGCAGACGGAGCTCCCGCTGGCCGCGGGCCTGGACTACCGCTTCGGCAACCTGGTGGCCGGCGCGCGCGCCACGTATCGGTTCGTCGGCGGGGAGGGCCTCCTCCGAAACCCCATCACCAACGCCGACGAGAAAGGCAGTCTCCTCAACGGCAATGTGATGATTGGCGGGCAGTTCTAGCCCGCCCCCATGTCACAGGCTGAAGCCGTCCAGCAGCGCCTCGGGGCGGGGATTCTTCTCCCACGCCTCGAGCACCGCCACCGCGGGCGAACGCCCCGACGCGGCCACCGCGTCCAGCGCGTCCAGCAGGGGCGCATCCTGCGCATCCAGCCGCATCAAGCCCCGGCGGGAGATGGCCAGCATCTCCGCCGCCAGGCGGTGCAGCTCCTGCGAACCCAGCCGGCCGCCCAGCCCCTCGCGCCGCGCCGTATCATGGAAGGCCAGGTGCTCGGCGTAGGTCAGCTTCGGCAACAGGCGCTCGGCCTCCTCCAGCGCGGTGGCGTCGTACAGGATGCCGCGCCAGAGGGCGGCGAGCGCTCCCGTCATCGCGGGGTTCACGCAGTCCGCGCCGCGCACCTCGATCACCGTCTTCAGCCGCACCTCGGGGAAGAGCGTGGACAGGTGGTCCGTCCAGTCGTTCAGGTCGGGCGGCTTGCCCTCGAAGCCCTCCTTCATCAACTGCCGGAAGGTCAGCTTCGGGTACAGGTACTCGTTGTTGCGCCGCAGGAAGAGCAGCGGCGCGTCCAGCGCCCACTCCACATAGGCGCGATACGAGAACGAGCCGTCGAAGAACGCGGGCAGGTAACCACATCGCGTGGGGTCCACCTCGTCCCAAACGCGGTTGCGGAAAGACAGGTAACCCGACGGCTTGCCCTCCACGATGGGGCTGTTGGCGTACAGCGCATTCATCAGCGGGGCAAGCCGCGCCACCACCACCGTCTTGCGGACACAGTCCGCCTCGTCCGCCCAGTCCAGGGACACCTGGCCGGTGGACGTCATCAACATCATGTTCAGCGCCAGCCGGCCGCGCTCCGGCAACGTGCGGCGCATGATGAGGTAGCGCGTCTTCGGCATCCACGGCATCTGCGCCGTCGTACCGAAAGGGCGGTAGCCCAGGAAGACGAGCCGCAAGCCCAGCTCCTTCGCGGCGGAGGACACCTCCGACAGGTGCGTCAGGTTCTCCGCATGCGCCTCGCGCGCGGTGACGAAGGGGCTTCCGGACAGCTCCACCTGGCCGCCGGGCTCCAGGGAGATGGTGGCGCCACCGCGCTGCAGCGCGATGACGGGCGACTCCGGCGTCTCCCGAAACGGCGTGTAGCCCGCCGAGGCCACCCGGTTCAGCAGCGCGCCGACGCCCCGCTCGCCTTCATAGGTCGGCGGCTCCGCGGCGCCCACCGGGTAGAGGAACTTCTCGTGCTCGAGCCCCAGACGGTGCGCACCGCTGGGCTTCTCGGCGGCTCGGAATCCAGCCAACAGCATGTCGACGGAGGAGATGGGCTCTGAGGCCGCGCGCTTGAGGTCGAGTGACATGGGCGCGCCCTATATAACCTAGACTTTTGGACCCGCCCGGATTTGCGCACTGGCCTTTATGAGCCCACACTCCACCCTCCCCACCATCTCCCCCCAGCCCCGCCTGTCCGATTTCTTCCAGGGAATGGGGCTCCTCGGCCGGGCCTTCTCCCTCATCCTGCGCGACCGTCGGCTGTTCCTGCTGTCCGCGCTCTGTGCCGCCGTCACCGCCGCCGCGCTCGTGGGGCTCGCTTGGCTGCTGTGGCGCTACGCCCCCGGTGCCCTGGAATCCGTCTGGACCCGCCCGGAGAGCTGGTACGGCCAGGCCGCCTGGACCGCGGTGCTGGTGTTGTCCGGCCTGGTGCTCTGGGTCGTGGGCGCCAACGTGCTGCCGCCCCTATTGCTGGCCCCGCTCCAGGATCCACTGTCTGAGCTGACCGAAGAGGCCTGTGGCGGCGGCCCAGGCGCCTCCTTCACCGTGGCGGGTTTCGTCCGGGGGCTCGTCACCGGCATCGCCCATACGCTCGCGCGGCTGTTCTTCCTCCTCGCGGGCCTGGCGGTGCTCCTGCCCCTCCACTTGATACCGGGGGTGGGCAGCGTGCTGTGGACGGTCCTCGCCAGCCTGTACACCATGACGTGGATGGCGGGTGAGTACCTGGCCGCCCCCATGACGCGTCACCTGTATCCCTTCGCCGAGGTGCGCCGGATGCTGCGCGAGCGCCGGGCGCTCTGCCTGGGCCTGGGCGCGGGCATCTACGTGCTGCTCTGGGTCCCCATCCTCAACGCCTTCTTCCTCCCGGTGGCCATCGTCGCCGGCACCCTGCTCTATGGCGGGCTGCGCGAGGCCCGGCTGCTGGCGCCCCCTCCTGGGGAGTCCACTACCGCTGCGTTGAAATAAACGCCCGAGCCGGGTGTCCAACCCGGGGAACCGGGAACGCAATGCCCGCCAGGGACGTTCTGCTCCACCAGCAGAGAGGCGATGCCTTGAAGCACCAGGAGCCCGTGATTAGGCTTGCCCGGCCGCTTACAGTGTTCGCCTACTCGGTATAAACGGTCGAAATCTCAAGGCTTCTCGCCACACCCGGGGTGCCGGACAGCGCGCCCCAGCTTGGATGAACCAAATGCCGCGTTTCCTCCGCCGAATCACAGCCGTTGCCGTGCTCCTCGGCGCCTGGGCCCTGGTGGGCAGCAACCGGGCTCCCTTGCCGCTGACCATGGGTGCAGCCGAGGCCGGGCAAGGCTCGTGGGACGGCAGTCTTCCTACCGTCAAAGGCGAGAAGGCACCGCACGACCTCAACAGCCTGCGCGTCCTGACGAAGGTCATCCTCTACGTGAAGGAGAACTACGTCGACCCCAAGCGGGTGAAGCCGAAGGAGATGATGATCGCCTCGCTGGAGTACGTCGAGAAGAGCGTTCCCGACGTGCTCGTGGACGGCAACGCGGAGACGGGCAAGCTCAACGTCAACGTGAACGGCAAGCAGCGCGAGTTCGACATCGCCCACGTGGACTCGCTGTGGAAGATGTCCTTCGCGCTCAAGGACGTCTTCGACTTCCTGTCGAAGAACATGCGGCCCATCGAGGACACGCGCGACGTGGAGTACGCGGCCGTCAACGGCATGCTGTCCACGTTGGATCCGCACTCGGTGCTGCTGCGCCCGGAGCTGTACCGGGAGATGAAGCTGTCCACCAAGGGTGAGTTCGGCGGCCTGGGCTTCGTCATCCAGATGCGCGAGGGCAACCTCACCGTGGTCAAGGTGATCCCGAAGACGCCCGCGCACCGCTCCGGCATCCAGAAGGACGACCGCATCAAGAAGATTGGCGAGGAGTCCACCGTCAACATGGACCTCAACGAGGCCGTGTCGAAGCTGCGCGGCCCGGTGGACAGCCGCATCACCATCACCGTGGAGCGCGACGGCTGGGACAAGCCCCGCATCATGACGCTCTCGCGCGCCATGATTTCCATCGAGAGCGTGCAGCACAAGATGCTCTCCAACAACGTGGGCTACATCCGCCTGAAGAACTTCCAGGGCAACACCACCCGCGACCTCGAGGCGGCGCTGACGCAGCTGCGCAAGCAGGCGGACGCGAAGGGCGGCTTCAAGGGCCTGGTGCTCGACATGCGCGGCAACCCGGGCGGCCTCTTGGAGCAGGCCATCCAGGTGTCCGACACGTTCCTGTCCAGCGGCACCATCGTCGCGACGGTGGGCCTGTCCGACAAGCTGCGCGAGGAGAAGCGCGCGCGCGCCACGGACGGAGAGGACAGCTACCCCATCGCCGTGCTGGTGAACGCTGGCAGCGCCTCCGCGTCCGAAATCGTCGCCGGCGCGCTGAAGAACCTCGACCGCGCGACCATCATCGGCCGTCAGACGTTCGGCAAGGGCAGCGTGCAGGTGCTGTACGACTTCCCGGATGACAGCGCGCTGAAGCTGACCATCGCCAAGTACCTGACCCCGGGCGACGTCTCCATCCAGGAGGTCGGTATCGTCCCGGACATCCAGCTGGTCCCCACCCGCGCCACCGATGAGCGCGTGGACGTGTTCGCGCCGCGCCGCTCCATGGGCGAGGCCGACCTGGACCAGCACTTCGGCAACCCGGACTCCAGCACCGTCGCCAAGAAGCGCGAGGACGTGCTCAACCGCGAGAAGCCGCTGGAGAGCCTCAAGTACCTGAAGGTGGACGAGAAGCAGGCCCAGGCCACCGCCAAGAAGGAAGAGGGCAAGGCCCCGCCGAAGACGGCCGCCAACGCCAAAAAGCACGGGGACAAGGACCCGCTGCTGGACGTGGACGTGGCCGGCATGGGTGAGGACCTGGACGACCAGCTCGACGCCGAGGCCCAGGAGGAGATCAAGGAGGACTTCGAGGTCCAATTCGCCCGCGACTTCGTGCTGCGCGCTCCGGCCACCACGCGCAAGGAGCAGCTCAAGCAGGGCAAGGCGTTCATCGACCAGAAGCGCGCCGAGGAGGAGTCCCGCATCAACGCCGCCATCGCCGCGCTGGGCGTGGACTGGAGCGCGGGGCCCACGCCGAAGAACGTGCAGATGGCCGTGTCGCTGACGCCGGGCCCGGACGCGAAGATTCTCGCGGGCGAGGTGATGGAGATGGCGCTGACCGCGGAGAACCGTGGCACCGAGCCGCTCAAGCGCGTGCGCGCCTGGACGGAGAGCGACAACGCCTTCCTGGACCGCCGCGAGTTCCTCTTCGGTGCGTTGGCGCCGGGTGAGAAGAAGACGTGGAAGGTGAAGGTGCGCCTGCCCAAGGACCTCACCAGCCGCCGCGACGACGTGACGGTGCGCTTCTTCGATGACCACGGCGCCCTGCCTGAGACGCGGGTGGCCGAGCTCAACTTCGTGGAGCTGCCCCGCCCCGCCTTCGCCTTCAACTGGCAGGTCATCGACGACTGCGCCACCTGCAACGGCGACGGCACGGTGCAGCGCGGAGAGACTGTATCTGTGCTGCTCGACGTGACGAACGCGGGCACCGGCACGGCGCTCGACTCGTTCACGCAGATCAAGAATGGCGGCGACGCCAACATCTTCATCGAAAAGGGCCGCTTCAAACTGGGCGAGCTGAAGCCCGGTGAGACGAAGACGGCGCGCTTCCAGTTGGAGGTGAAGAAGGGCTTCAAGGGCAACACCTTCCCGCTGAAGCTGGCCATCATCGACGAGCCGCTCGAGGAGTTCGTGATGGAGAAGCTGGAGCTGCCCGTCACCGACGCCGCGATCGCCACGATGGAGCCGAAGAAGGGCCTCATCCGCGTGGGCGACAAGGTGGACCTGTATGGCGCCCCCGCGCAGGGTGCGCGCGCGGTGGCGAAGCTGAGCGGGACGACGGTGCTGCCCGCCGAGGCGGTCACCAAGGGCTACTACCGCGTGGAGCTGGAGAAGGACCGCTTCGCCTTCGTGCGCAGCCAGGACGCGAAGGAGCTGAAGACGGGCAAGGCCACCACCCCGAAGGCCACGCTGGTCACCAACCACCGCCCGCCCGACATCCGCCTGGACGTGGATCCGGCCGCTGGCGGCATGGTCGCCAACGGGGACAAGTTCACGCTCTCCGGCGTGGTGACGGACCCCCACGGGTTGCTGGACGTCTACGTGCTGGTGAACGACCAGAAGGTCTACTTCAAGGGCGTGGACCCCAAGGGCGCCGAGCCGAACACGCTGAAGTTCTCCACGGAGTTCGCGCTGAAGGAGGGCAACAACAACGTGCTGGTGGTGGCACGCGAGGACAACGACTTCGCCAGCCGCCGCACGCTGGTCATCCGCCGCCGCCCGGCCGAGGTCGCCCAGAAAATGGCCTCGCCTGCCGGTAGCCCCGCCAACAAGCCGCAGTAGGCGCCCCGCGCCCACCTGGCGCGCCGCCTCCTTCCGGGCGGCCTTTCCAGCGGGACTCCTTGAGAGGAGACCGCGGGAGGGGCCGCCCGTTTTGTTGACGCTCCTCGCGAGCAGGCGTTACCGTCCGGCGCGGTGGGCGCCTTACCGGCCGGTCGCGCGCCCTGGAGGCGGTGACTCGAATGCGGACGTTCAGTCGGTGGGTGGCTCTCGCGGCCTGGGCGTCAGGCGCGTCCGTTGTCGCGGCGCCCAATGACCTGCAGATCGCGCGGTTCGGCAACCCCACGGGTGACAACCCAGTGGCGTCCGCCGACGCGGATTTCCAGGCCTTCGCCCGCATCATGGGCGCGGCCATCACCTCCGTGAACTTGATGCCCCCGGAGACGACGGGCCACTCGGCCTGGGCCATCAACGCGGAGCTCTCCGTGGTGTCGCTGCCCGGCAGCGTGAACATCCCCACGCAGAACGAGCAGCCCTCCACGGTGCTCATCCCCTCCTTCCACGCGCGCAAGGGCCTGCCCTTCTCGCTGGAGCTGGGTGGGCGCGTCGGCTGGGTGGAGAAGAGCAGCCAGGTGGTGGCCACCGGCGAGCTGAAGTGGGCTGCCAACGAGGGCTTCACCTACCTGCCCGACTTCGGCGTGCGCGGACACGTGACGAAGCTGTTCGGCGCCCGGGACCTGGGCCTCACCGTCATGGGCCTGGACTTCGGCGTGGGCAAGCAGTTCCCGCTGGGCGGCATGGTGACGCTGACGCCCTACGGCGGCCTGGACCTGGGCTTCGTCGGCGCGACGTCCAGCCGCATCGACTTCAACCCGGACCGCAGCTTCGATGACACGACGGGGGACGATTCGCGCGCGGCGCTGACGGATACCGCCGCGTACCGGAAGGTTTCCTTCGGCAGCAACATCAACCAGCGCATCTACGGCGGCGTCCGCTTCATTGGCGGCGTGCTCCAGTTGGGCGCGGAGCTGTCGCTGACGCGCACGGGCAGCGTCTCCTACGAGGAGAACGGCAGCACCGTGGAACGGGGCCTGCCGGCCGTCTTCGCCTTCAACACGACGCTCGGCCTGGACTTCTGAGCGCTACGCGGCGGGGTGCAGGGCCTGACGGACCGCCCCCGGCCGGTTGGTGATGAGGTAGCTGACCCCCATCCGCTCCAGGACATGGGCGCGCTGGGGGTCGTCCACCGTCCACGCCGCCACGCTCATCCCGGCCGCGCGCCACGCGGCCACCCGTTCCGGGGTGCAGGCCTCGTGGAAGGGGTGGACCGAGTGTGACGACACGAGCGGGCTCACCCCGTAGGCCTGCAGGGCCCAGGACTTGTCCGGGTCGATGAGCAGCCCCCGGCGCAGCTCCGGCGCCGCCGCCGCCAGGCGGAAGAGACACAGCGGGTTGAAGCTGGAGATGACGACCCGGCCCGCCAGTCCGCGCCGGCGCACCAGCCGCGCCACCTGCTCCGCCAGGCCTCCGTCGTCGGCGCGCTCGCACTTGAGCTCGATGTTGACCAGGAACTGCGGTGGCAGGGCCTCCAGCACCTCTTCCAGCAGCGGGATTCGGGCGGGGGCGAAGCCCAGCGGCGAGCCGACGTCCGCCCGCTGGAGCTTCCACCACGGGGTGAGGCGAACCTCCCACGGCAGCCGCGCGAGGCGCTCCAGGCGCTCGTCGTGGCAGACGACGACCTCGCCCGAGCCACAGAGCATCGCGTCCAGTTCCACACCGTCCGCGCCTTGGCGGACCGCCTCGGCGAAGGCTTCCAGGGTGTTCTCGGGGGCATCGGCGCTGGCGCCACGGTGGGCAAGCAGGAGCATGCCCTCCAGTCTGCGCGGGTGGCCGCCGCCGTGCATCAGAAGTCCAACCGGGCGTGCGGCGGTGGACGCATGGCTTGCCTCCCCCCGCCCTTTGCTGCACTGTGCTCCATCATGCTGGGCCTCGGCCTCGGAGAAATCATCGTCCTCGGCTTCATCCTGCTGGTGGTCTTCTCGGCCGCCCGCATGGGTCAGCTCGGCAATGCCGTGGGCAAGTTCGTGTACTCGTTCCGCAAGGCGTCGCGCGGCGAGGACCTGGTGGATGCGAAGCCGCTGCCTCCGGGCCGCCGCAGCACCACGGACGCCGAGTTCACGGAGCCCGAGCAGCCGCGCCGCCGCTAGGCCCCTCCCCGCCCCAGGATGCGAAGCCCGTCAGTCGTGCCCGCGACGCCCGGGGATGAGTGACGCGGCCGCAGGCCCTGTTCCATTCCCTTCGGCGAGCAGCCGGGTGGCCTGCGCGCGCAGGGCGGGATGGAGGGCGGCGTTCGAGACGAGTTCCCTCAAGTCCGCCGTGTTGAGCAGCGGGACGATTTTCGCGCCCGTCTCCGGCGGCAGGTAGGGGTTGAAGACGAGCGCGCGCCGGATGGCGTGGCGCACGGACCAGCGCGGTGACTTCCAGATTTCGATGAGCGGCTCGGGCCGAGCCGGGCGGCGCGCGGCGATGCGGACCACCAACTCCTCGGTGAGCCGGGGGTTGATGAGCACGTTGCGCAGGACAGTGGGATTGCTGACGGTGGCCAGGCGGGACAGGGTGTCCGGGTCCCTCGTGAGGCGGGCCTGCTGCTTCAGGTGCCCGAGCGACTGCGAGAAGGCGTTGGCGTCCGCGCGGGCGGCGGCGTCCGGGTCCATCTCCAGCTTCGCGGGGCCCTGGGCGAACAGGTCCGCCACGGTGTCGAGCGACTGGACGTGCGCGAGCCGCCGCAGCGACGCCACATGGGGGATGTGCTCGGCCTCCTGCTCCAGCGCGGCCATGAAGTCCGACAACGCGCAGGAGGCGGGCCCCCACCCCGCGCGCGAGAGGGCGATGAGGTGGCCCACCAGCTCGTTGGAGTCGAGTGGATCTCTCCAGGCGAGCTCACGCGCGGCGGCCTTGCGACGGACCTCCGACCCACCGCTCAAGGCATGGATGAAGCGCGCGACGGTCCGGGCATCCTCCTGCGTGGGCATGGTGGCTCACTCCGTCCGGGGGGCGGCCTCCGCCGACTTGGAGCGCTCGGGCTCCAGTGTCAGCTCCAGCCGGTAGCCCCCCGGGTCCGCGGGGTGCTCGGGGAAGATGACGACAAAGGGGGCCTTGGCGCCGGGCGCCACGGAGACGGCGGCCTCGTCGACGCGCTGGCGCAGGGCCACCGCCGCGTCGGGTGAGCCCACGCCGTAGAGTTCCTCGGGCGTGGGGACCCCGCCCACGAGCGCCTCGGCGGAGGCCACGCGCTGGCTTCCGTCATACAGCGCGGCGCGCACGCGGATGCGGGCGGCGGCGTCCGAATGGTTCGCTGCGTCCCCGCGGACGTAGAAGAGCGACCGGCCCTCGCGCGTCTCGTACAGCCCGTTCGTCACATCCACGGCCACGAGCGGCTTCGACGCGGGCACGAAAAGCGTGCGCAGGGAGTCCAGCGACAGGGCCGACACGTCGAGGCGGCCCTCGCTCAGGTACACCCGGCCGACCGTGCCCAGCACGGCCACCAGGGCCGCGGCCAACACGAAGTTGACGGTGAAGCCCAACGCCTTGCGAAGCCGGCTCGACGGGCGGCTCTGCGGGATGCCCACGTCCTCGGGACGCGCGGTGGGCTTGGCCACGGTGACCACGGGCTTCGACGGCAGCCCGTCCATGTCCAGCACCTCGCGCTGGACGCCGCTGGGTGCCCCGACCCGGCCCAGGGTGACGCCAAAGGCCTCCGCGTCATCCACGGCGGGGGGGACATCGCCAAGCAGGGAGGCATCGGATGCATCCGAGGTCCCGAACAGCGCGGCGCGGCCCGTGTCCGTGGGCAGGAGGCCGGAATCCTCGCCGTGCCCGCCCACGTCCGAGCCAAGGTCGAACAAGTCCCGGGGATTCACGGAAGACGGTATCGCGGCCGAGGAGTCGGCGTGGAGGTCGACGGACGCGAACGGGTCACTCCCGCCTGGCACAGGCCCGCTGCCAGACGCGGCGGAAGCGTCAGCATGGATGTCGATGGATGCAAACGGGTTGCTTCCGGCAGGCGGCGGCGCTGCCTTCCGGGTCGACGCGGCAGGTGCCCGCAAGTCGATGGCGGCGAAGGGGTCGTTACTGCCCGCAGCGGCTGGCGACGACGCATGTAGGTCGAACGCGGCGAGAGGACCATTCCCCGATGAAGGCGACGTGGACTTCGCAGGCCCGGCGGCATGAATGTCGGCCGCAGCGAGAGGACTGCTTCCTACTGAAGGTGCCGCGGCCTTCGTGGACTTCGCAGGCCCGGAGGCATGGATGTCTGCCGCCGCGAGAGGATCGCTTCCTACCGAAGGTGAGGCAGCCCTCGGGGACTTCGCGGGCACCGCCGCATGGATGTCGATGGACGCGAACGGGTCGCTCCCCACGGGCCGAGGCAGCCCAGGCGCCGCCGACGGAACCGTCGCATCGTCGATGTCGATGGACGCGAACGGGTCGTTCTCCACCGGTGGCGGCGCCCCCGTGGCCATCGTTGGCATCGCCGCCGCATCATCGATGTCGATGGACGCAAACGGATCGTCCCCACCATAAGCGGGCGGAGCAGCGGGGGGCGGAGCCGCGCCCGGACGCAATGTCCCAAGCGCCACGGCACCCGCGGGCGCGCCCCCCGGAGGCGGCGGCACCGCGCTTCGGCGGAGCGCATTCGCAGCCGACGGCTCGGCAGGCGAAGGCGGCCCCAGGAGCTCCGAGAACGGGTCGGCCACCGGCGGCGGCGCGGCGGCGCGGCGAGCACTGGCCGGGGACACGGAGGGCCCAGCATCCTCGGGGACGGGAGGCATGGAGCGGTCCTCCATGCCAGCGGGGCCACCCGCACCTCGGGCCCCCGCCGCTCGCGCAGGTGCGCTTCCCGGGCCAGGGGGCGCAGGCACCGCGGCGGGCGGACGCCCCGAACGCTCAGTACCTGGCACCACGAAGGCGCCCGGCGGTGGCGCGCGGCCAACCGGCGCATCGGGCGGACGCGCGGCGGGAGGCAGCGGCAGCGATGTGATTCGCGTGGGCTCCCGGAAGACACCGTCTTCCGAGCCCAGGTCGCCGTCCATGCTGTTCCAGCTCGGCCCAGGAGGACTGGGGCGAGCAGGCATCGGCTTGCTCGCCTCGACGCCCAGCTCGAAGTAGCCCGGCTTGGTGACGTCCACCGACGTGGGGTCTGGCGCGACCCCAAATTGAGCGAAAGGGTCCACCTGCCCGTCCGAGGAGGGGGCTGGCGGCTCACCCGGGGCGCCGACAGCGGCCTCGCGGGTGACCCGGAACGTGTTCTGGCATTTGGTGCAGCGGACCTTGACCCCCTTCTCGGTCACCTTCTCGTCGGGGATCTTGAACCGCGTCTGGCACCGCTCACACTTGACGATCATTCAGCAGGCCCGGCTGGAAGCACGAGTATAGGACGACGGGGTAGGCACGGCGAGCCGGGTTCACGTTGCTTGCTCGCCCCCACCCCCTCTGCTACGAGAAACGCCCCTGCGAGACTCAGGCGGGGCACGTGGCTTGATGTCGAGCCCAAAAGGGGCGGAGAGACACATGAGCGAGGCTGAGCAAGCAGGCGCTCCGAGCAAGGAGCCGAAGATCATCAAGCGGTACACGAACCGGAAGCTCTACGACACCGTGGAGAGCCGGTACGTCACCCTTGATGAGATCGCAGCGATGATCAAGGAGGGCACCGAGGTACGGATTGTCGACAATCGTACCAAGGAGGACCTGACCTCCGTCACCCTCGCGCAGATCATCTTCGAAGAGGAGAAGAAGAAGAACCAGATGCCGCTGTCGGTGCTGCGGGAAATCATCCGCCACCCCGGCGAGTCCATCTCCGGGTTCATCCAGAAGGAGGTCTCCCCGCGAGTCGCCTCCATCCGCGAGGAGGCCGAGTCCCGCCTCGACAAGCTCCTGCGCCGGGACGAGAACGCCCCCCGGGCAGAGGGAGAGCCCGAGGCCCCCGTCGCCGCCGCCGAGGACACCGCCGCCGCGGACACCGCTGCCGCCGCGGGGCTCAGCCCGGCCGACCTGCTCAAGGCCAGCCAGCGCGCCTTCGAGGAGTGGCAGCGCCGAATCGACGAGCGCGTGAAGCACGTCGTGGAGAACCTGACCGGCAACCTGCCCGCGCTCGGCCGCGACATGGCCTCGCTCACCCAGCGCCTCGATGAGCTGGAGAAGAAGCTGGAGCAGGCCGAGCAGCAGAAGGGCCCGCCGACGCAGGAGTAGCCGCGCGGCTTCAGGCCTTCTGTGACGCCCGCCTCCGCTTGGGGGCGGGCTCTCCGTGCAACTCCGCGGCGATGGCGGCCAGCATCTGCGCGCCTCGGCTGCGCGGCGCGTACTCCCAGATGGTCTGCCCGTGGCTCTGGGCCTCGTCGACCTTCACGTCGTAGCCCAGCGGCGTGGCCGCCAGCGCGTCCGGGAAGTAGGCCTTCAGGCGCTCCAGAATCGCCGTGGCCAGCGCCGTCTTCCGGTACAGCGTGGGCACCACCTTCGTGACGCGGAGGTCCGGCCGCCCTTCCGCCTCGCCCACCTGGCGCACGGTGTCCGCTACCTCCGCGCAGCCATCCAGCGCCAGGTACGTCAGCGCCACCGGCACCACCACCTCGGTGGCGGCCACCAGGATGTTGCGCGTGGTGGTCCCCATGGAGGGTGGCGCGTCGAAGACGATGGCGTCATAGCCCGCCGCTTCCGCCGCGCGCAGGCGGTCCGCCAGCCGGTGGGCCCGACGTTCATCCGCGGCCACCACGACGGGAAAGTCCGCCATCTCCTTGTACGCGGGCAGCACGTCAAGGCCCTCGAGGGCCGAGCGCTGGACGACGTCCTCGAAGCGCACCGACGTGTCCGTCAGCAGGTGAAACACGTTGCGCGGCAAGGTGCGCACGTCCACGCCCAGGGCCTTGCCCGCGTGGCCCTGCGTGTCCAGGTCCACCAGCAGCACCCGCAGGCCACGCTCCTTGGCCAGCCAGGCGGCGGTGTTCACCGCCAGGGTCGTCTTGCAGGTCCCACCCTTCTCATTGATGAACGCGATGCGCCTCATGCGTGGGCACTCCTCATCCACCGAGAAGGTGGCGGCTTCCGACGTGCGGACTACTTCTTCGGGGACTTCGCCGCCAGCAGCGTGTCGACCTTGCCCTCGACGGACGAGAGCAGACGCTCCAAGTCGTCCACCTTCGAACGAAGCTGCTCCAGGTCCGCGGTGGACGGCAGGTTCGCGGCGGACAGGGCCGTGCGCAGCGCGCTGTCCAGGGTGCCCTTCGCCGCCAGGGAGCGCGACACCAGCGTCTGCACCGCCGCCACGAACTTCTCGTTCGAGAGCAGTTGCTGCGCCAGCTTGCCGATGCGCTCCTCGCCCGTTTCCACGAGCTTCTTCATCACCGGGTTGTTCTTGAGCATGAAAACGCGCGTCCTCGCGAGCAAAGCCCTACCGGGCCATCTGGAAGTCTTGAAGAAAACGCCGCACTCTGCGAGGGGGCAACGCGACGTGTCAAGCAGCGCAACAAGCCGAGGCCAAACGCGTTGACTCCCGTGAACACGATTCCTACGGTTCGCCGCTCTCAACCTATGGCCGGACTACTCGACAAGCGCCTGTGGATCGTCTCCGGCAAGGGCGGAGTCGGCAAAAGCACCGTCGCAGCGGCCCTGGCCCTGCGCTCGGCGCGCGCGGGCAAGCGCACCCTGGTGTGCGAAGTGAACACCCAGGAGCGCGTCAGCCGCTTCCTGGAGCGCCCCGAAGCCGGGCCCGAAGTGGCCCAACTGGAGCAGAACCTCTGGGCCGTCAACGTGCGGCCCCAGGAGGCCATGCGCGAGTACGGCCTCATGGTCCTCCGCTTCGAGACCCTCTACAAGACGGTCTTCGAGAACCGGCTGGTGCGCCAGTTCCTCCGCTTCATCCCGTCCCTGCAGGAGCTGGTGCTGCTGGGAAAAATCATGTTCCACCTGCAGGAGAAGCTCCCGGACGGGCGCTGGCGGTTCGACACCGTCATCATGGACGCGCCGGCCACGGGCCACGCCATCTCCTTCCTCAGCGTGCCGCAGGTGCTGATTCAGACGGTGCCGCCGGGGCCCATGGCCCGCGAGGCCCAGAAGATGCGCGACCTCCTCGTGGACCCGGCGGTGACGGCCGCCGTGCTGGTGGCGCTCCCCGAGGAGATGCCGGTGAACGAGGCGCTGGAGCTGCACGCGGCGCTGCGGGACAAGGTGAGCCTGCGAACGCACGCGGCGGTGCTCAACCAATCCTTTCCGGAGCGCTTCACCGAAGCGGACCTGGAGGCCCTGGGGGGCCATCCGGAGCTGCTCGCCGTGGCCCAGGCGCACCACGACCGCGCGGCACAGGCGGTGCTCGCCGGGACGAAGCTGGAGCGCAACCTGCACGCGCCCGTCTACCCCGTCCCCCGGCTCTTCACGCCCGAGTTCGGGCGCAAGGCGATTGAACAGGTCATGGAGCACCTCGAACCTCTCGTGACGGGGGCGGCGTGAGCACGACGGCCCTGTCGCCCGCGCTGGCGGGCAAGCGCGTCCTCATCTGCGTGGGCTCCGGCGGCGTGGGCAAGACGACGGCGGCGGCCGCGTTGGCCCTGCGCGCGTCGGTGGATGGGCGCTCCAGCCTGGTGTGCACCATCGACCCGGCGCGGCGGCTGGCCAACTCGCTGGGCCTCACGGCGCTGGGCAACGCGGAGACGCGCGTCCCCGCCACCGCGCTGGAGCCCCTGGGCGTCCAGCCCCGCGCGTCGCTGTACGCGATGATGCTGGACATGAAGCAGACGTGGGACGAGCTCATCACCCGCGTCGCTCCGCCCGAGCAGCGCGAGCGCATCCTGTCCAACCGCTTCTACCAGTCGCTCTCCACGGCCCTGGCGGGCAGCCAGGAATACATCTCCATGGAGAAGCTGTGGGAGCTGCGCCGCAGCAGCAACTACGAGCTCATCGTCCTGGACACGCCGCCCACCGCGCACGCGCTGGACTTCCTGGATGCGCCCAACCGCGTGCTGGACTTCCTGGACAACGACGCGGCGAAGTGGCTCCTCACCCCGGCGCTCAAGGCCGGCAAGCTGGGGATGTCCCTGTTCAACCGCGGCGGCTATGTCATGCGGGGCCTGGCCAAGTTCACCGGCACGGAGATGCTCCAGGAGCTCTCCAACTTCATGCTCGCCATCTCCTCGCTCAACGAGGGCTTTCGCGAGCGCGCCAGGGGCGTGCGCCAACTGCTGGAGGACCCGAACACCGGCTTCGTGCTGGTGACGAGCCCCCACCCCGAGCGCATGGACGAAGCCATCCACTTCCACAAGATGCTCAAGCAGCACCGCATGGAGGTGGTGTCGCTGGTGGTCAACCGCGTGCACCCCATGCCCACGGAGGCGCTGTGGGCGGACGCGGCCACGCTGACGCCCAGCCGCCGCGCCAAGGTGGAAGAGACGCTGCGCGAGCAGCAAATCCTGGCCGAGCAGGACCGCACCGGCATCGACCAGCTCCAGGCCGCCTGTCCGGGTGTCCCCATCGTCCAGGTGCCCCGCTTCGCGATGGATGTGCACGATATCTCCGCCCTGTGGCGTACCGGACGCTACCTGGTAGGCGACGAGACACTCGGCTGACCACGGCCTGGGGCCCACACGCTTCGGGCCCACCGCCGCGTTTCCCTGTTTCGCACGGTGCTTGTGCGAAATCGCCGCACTTCTTCAGTCCAGCCGTCCGCGGGAAGCAGCCGGCCAGGGAAGCGCGCACGGGTCGGGCGCATTAAGCTGGCGGGCCCGATGACGGTGGTGGGAACCCCGCGGTGCCCGGTGCTGTCCGGGAGGGGGTGCCGGTCCAGGAGGATGATGTGGTGAACGGGAGAGCGCTGAAGCAGAAGCCTGTCAGCCGATGGTGGTGGATGGCCGCGCTGGGCGTCGTCGTGTCCGGGTGCCGGACGACGGGCTCCGCCGCGCGGGAGGAGCCGCAGGCGAAGTCGCCCAAGCAGGAGTTCCACTTCGACGCGGTGACGGTGACGGCGGACCTGGAGCTGGACAAGCTCAACGACGAGGAGCTCTTCGCGGGCGGCACGTCGGCCTTCGCCGCGAACGATTTCCAACAGGCGGCGCGCTACTTCGGCCGGCTCGTGGACTTCTTCCCCGACAGCCGCCACCGCCGCGCGGCGCTCTACAACGCGGGCCTTGCCCACCAGCGCATCAAGGAGTGGGAGGAAGCCGGTCACCGCTTCTCCGAGCTGTCGGACCCGGCCAGGGGCCAGGGGGACGCGTTGGACGCGGCCTTCCGCGTGGCGGAGGTGGACTACCACCTGGAGCGCTACGAACAGGCCTCGAAGCTGCTGGGCATCATCGCCGCGCGCGAGGACCTCCCCCTCAATCGCCGCCTCGAAGCGCAGGTGCAGCAGGGCATCTGCCAGTTGGAGAGCGGCTCGCCGGAAACCGCCGAGGCCACCCTGCGCAAGGCGCTCTCCACCTACGACGCCCTGGAGGACAAGGGCGAGGTGGACGACTACTTCCCCGCACAGGCCCACTTCTTCATCGGCGAGCTGTACCGGCTCCACTACGAGGGCGTGAAGCTGGACCCGGCGAAGGGCGCGGACAAGCTCGCCCAGGACCTCAACTACAAAGCCGAGCTGCTCCTGTCCGCGCAGGGCCACTACCTGCGCTCCATCCGCGTGGGCAACGGCTACTGGGCCACCGCCGCGGGGACGCAGATTGGTTCGCTTTACGAGAACCTTTACGAGCACATGGTGAACTCACCCGCCCCCGCTGAGCTGGATGCCAGCGAGGCCGAAATCTACCGGCAGGAGCTGCGGAAGAAGATTCGGGTGCTGCTCACCAAGTCCATCAACATCTACGAGCGCACGTTGGAGACGGCCGAGCGCATCGGCTCGCAGAGCACCTTCGTGGACCGCACGCGTGAGAGCCTGGCCAAGGTGAAGGCCCTGCTGCTGGCGGACGCGGAGGGCGAGCCCGCGTCGGCGGCGCCCTCCTCCGGGGGCGAGCCCCATACCTGAGCGCAGCAGTAACGCCCCTGGCTGGGCAGGCCGGGGGCGCACGGCGTAGCCTGGGGGTTCCATGGAGCCCCTCTTCACGCCCGAGCAACTGGCGGAGATTCACGCCTTCCATCGGCCCTACTACATCCGGGCCGCAGTGGGCCCCTTCGCCAACCTGGCCCTGATGCTGCTCATGTTGGGCGTACTCGTCCAACCGCTCCACCGCCTGGCCGTGGCGGCCGCCGCGGGGCTGGAGCGGCGGCTCGGCTTCCTTCGGACGGCGCCGGTCAGCCGCGCCTTCTTCCACGCCATGGACCGGCTGTGGGGCAAGCCCGGCTGGGGCGCGGCGGTGCTCTTCGCCCTCTTCACGGACCTGTTCGTGTCGCTCGTCTACCTGCCGGTGGACGTCTGGTTCAGCTACACGCTGGAGCACCGGCACGGCATGTCCACGCAGACGCCCGCCACCTTCGCCTATGACATGGTCAAGGCCCAGTTGCTGGCGGCCTTCGCCCTCTCCGCGCTCGTCATCGGCATGTTCGGCCTGGCGCGCAAGCTGCGCCAATGGTGGCTGGTGCTGGGCGTGCCCGTGGCACTGCTGCTCCTCGTCTCCGGGGCACTGGACCCGTATCGCAGCAGGCTCTTCTTCAACCAGAAAGCGCTGCCCGAGGGGCCCCTGCGAACCCGCATCGTGGACCTCATGGAGCAGGCGGACATCACCTTCGCCGACGTCCTCGTGGAGGAGACCTCCGTCGCCTCGCGCCGACTGCAAGCCTACTTCGCCGGGCAGGGCCCCACGCGCACCATCGTCCTCAACGACATCATCCTCAAGGAACTCTCGGAGGACGAAGTGCTGGCCGCGGTGGCACACGAAGCGGGCCATGTGAACGAGTCGAAGTGGCCCGCCCGCATCGCCTCATCGCTGATGCTGGTGGCCCTGCTCTTCGCGCTCGACCGCCTCTTGCGCCTGTCCGCGTCGCGGGGCTGGTTCGGCGCCACCCACTTCGCGGACATCCGCAACCTGCCCCTCATCTCCCTGCTCTTCTTCCTCCTCGTGCTGACGGCCAAGCCCATCTCGGGCGCCTTCTCCCGGGAACGTGAGCGTGAAGCGGACCGCTATGCCCTGCGGCTCACGAATGACGTGGACGCCTTCCGGCGCATGCTGGTGAAGGCCGCGCGCGTCAACAAGATGGACCCCGAGCCCCCCCGCTGGGTCGTCCTCAAGGGCATGAGCCATCCGCCCATCGGCGAACGGATTGCGTCGCTTCCCACGCCCTGAAACAGCGGTCGACAGGTGGGCTCCCCCCTCCCCTTCCGGCCACGCCTCTTCTCCGAGCCCACCCGCCGACTGCCTCCACCCGGCCACTCCCCGACAGCCGGGTGGCCCCACTCCCCCCGACTCCGGCACTACGGCTGCGAGTCCTCCTTCAGCTTCTCCACCGCCACCAAGGTGATGGCCTTCACCAGCGCCCGCGCCCGGCGGCCGCCCGCCGTCTCGCCGTGCGGGTCCGCCTCCACCGCGTTCGCCAGGTCGGTGAAGCCCTGGCGCTCTCCCCTGCGGAGGTAGAGCTCGCCCCGGTTGGCCAGCGCCACCGGGTTGTCGGGCTCACGCTCCAGCGCGGCGCTGTACTCGGCGATGGCGTCATCCAGTTTGCCCAGCTTCTGGTACACGGTGCCCAGCGCCGCCCGCGCCGCCGCGTCCTTCGGGTTTCCCTCCACCAGGCCTTCGAAGAGGATGCGGGCTTCCTCCAGACGTCCCGCCGCCGCCAGGTCACAACCCACCTGGGCAATGGCCTTCGCTTCCTCGAAGGTCATCCCCTCCACTTCGGCCCACGTCACCTCTCCCCGGGCGAACGCCTTCAAGCCCTGCACCGCGCCGCGCTGCATCCGCATGGCCACCGCTCCCTCGTGTTTGATGATGCGTCCCATGACGGCTCAGGCGCTCCGCAGGTTGGAGATGGCCGTCTTCGCCATCTCGTGGAACTTCGAGGACATGTTGCTCATCAGGTCGAACATCGCCTTGCGCTTCTCCACCAGCCGCTGAAGGCGCAGCTCCAGCTCCTGCATGCTGCTCTCCAGCTTCGCGCCCGCCTTCCGGTCCGCCTCACCGGTGCCCAACGAGGCGCGCTGGTCGCGCACGTTCGCCATCTGCTCCATCACGTCGAGAATCTCCTCGTCCGTGTCGCTGGAGATGGACATCAAGATGGCTTGAATCTTGTCCTCGATGCTCATGTTCGGGTTGTCGACGATGCTCCGCACATTCGACGAAGCGCCGCCCACTGGCCGGCTCCCCCCAGCGCCACTCGCGGGCTGCGTTCCGGATGACGCCCGTGCCGTATCCGCCTGTCGCAGCGCGGCCGTGACATCCGGCCGACCCACGATGCCGTCCCTCGGCCCCACGCCCGCGGCCATCTCCAGCCGGTCGTAGTACGCGGGGTGGTCCTTGAAGAACTGCGCGGCGCGCTTCAGCGTCGATGATGCCGCCGGGCTGTTCAGGATGGCGTCCAGGTTGTCGCGCGTGAGCACGTTGTCCCGGGCTCCCACCGCGGTATCGAAGGTGTCCCAGTTCGCATTCAGCACGCGCAAGGCCTCGTGGTACTCGTGGAAGTCCGGGTCCAGCGGGCTCGCTGGCGACGTCGGCGGGCTGCCCGAGACAGGCGCGGAGCCACCGCCGCCGGACGTGCCGCCCGTCCCCGGCGCCGTCGTGCCACCACCGCCAGGCGTGCATCCCGTCCCAGGAGGCGTCGTACCACTGCTTCCAGGGCGCACAGGCCGGCCATACCGCGCGAACTCCGCATCCACCGCCTTGAGCTCGCGCTGGAGGTCCTGCACCGAGAAGGTGTCGAGGTTGTACAGCGGCGAGATGATGCCAATCCGCGCCAGCGGCCCCTGCCGGTCGAGCCGCTCGAAGAGAGCCGTGTTCTCCACCATGAAGCGGGCCGCGTCCCGCAGTTGGGGAGACAGGCTGGCGTCCGTGGAGATGCGCTGCAGGTCCTTCTTCGACAGCGAGCCGTTCTTCTTGCCATCCAACAGGTCCAACTGCTGGAAGTTCGCCTCCAGCACCTTCAGGGCGTCCGAGTAGTCGAGCATCTTCGGATCCAACGGACTGCTGCCCGGATTCAGGATGGGCGACGAGGACGCGGAGGGCGCGTAGCCGCTGTCGGCCTTCGAGCTGCCCGAGGAGGACGCGTGGTACTCCGTCTTCGCGGGCGGGTTCTTCGACAACTCCTGCGCCACGCCCATGGCGCCACTGGCCGCCAGCATGACGTTGCCCGTCGCGGCCCCCGCCGCGGCCTTGATGGAGTTGGTGATGAGCGGCGGCAATCCCAGCGCGTTGCCCGCGAAATCCACCGCGGTGGACATGGGGCCAGCCAGCAGGTTGGCCGCACCTTTGAGGAAGTCGAGCATGAACCCTCTCGCGCGACGGGGTTGAAGTAGACGCCGCGCAGTCGTCCTTCGGACGGGACCGCTGGATTGCAGCGGCGGTGCCGTCCGTGGGCGTGGGAGGCACCCAGCGAATTCCGGCGGTTAGCACTCACCGAGGCAGGGGCACGTCCCCAGGTGCGGACGGAGCGGTCCACGACGAAGGATTGCGGTTAAGTTCCGCGGCATGCGCACCATGGGCCTGGACCTGGGCACCAAAACCATTGGAGTGGCCGTCTCGGACGGACTGGGCCTCACGGCCCAAGGCATCACCACCGTCCGCCGCACGTCGCTCAAGGCGGACCTCGCGGCGCTGGCCACCGTCGCGAGCGAACATGAGGTGACCCACGTCGTGCTGGGCCTGCCGCTCAACATGGACGGCAGCGAGGGCCCGCGCGCCGAGGCGTCCCGGAAGTTCGCGGACACCCTGGCCCAGTCGCTGGGGGTGACGGTGGAGCTATGGGACGAGCGGCTGTCCACCGTGGCCGCCACACGGACCCTGCTCGAGGCGGACGTCAGCCGGGCCCGCCGCCGGGAGGTCATCGATCAGGTGGCCGCGCAGTTCATCCTCCAGGGATGGCTGGATGCCCACCGGCCGCCGGATACCGACTATCACCCCGACGACTACGATTCGGAGCCCTGAGGGACTCGAGGGCCCCTCCAGGTCACCGCGCTACGGCTGACGCCGGTACACGTGAAGCGGCGCGGTGAAGCCATCCAGCTTCTGGTAGGCCACGCCGTCCAGTACCAGCGAGCGCTCCTCCAGCTTCACGCCCTCGGCCTTCGCCAGCGCTCCACCGTCGAAGCGGACCAGCACCTCCGGACGGGCCTCCTGCATGCGCTGGCGGAAGGTGTCCCAGCGCACGCGCGCCAGCCGCTCCTCGGGGAGGCCGGAGAAGAAGGCCAGTTGCAGGTCCATGTAGTTCGGGTCGACGTCGAGCGCGGCGGCCCCACCCTTGGCGGCGACCTCCGCCTTCAGGAACTTCGCCACCTGCATCAGCGCCACGGGATTCGTGGACGTGGGGCTGATGGGGCGCATCGTGGACTGCAGCGGCCCGTCGGCGCGGAACGTATAGACGCCCATCGCCACCGGCACGGCCACGGCGACCAGCACCGTCACGCCCGCCAGGGCCTTGCGCAGCATGGGCCCTCCACGCGTTGCCACCAGCCCGGCGAAGCCGAAGGCCACGAAGACGGGGAGCAGCGCGACCTGCGTCACCGTGAAGCGGCCCAGCGGAACGAAGGTCAGCAGCACCGCCGCCCGGAAGGTGAAGTAGGCAGCGGGAAGCACCGCCGCGGCCACCAGCCAGCGCGTGTCCGGACGCGAGCGCCACGCGCGAACCATGCCCGCCATGCCCAGCAGCGCGACGAGAGGCGACAGCGTGAGCAAGGCGATGCCGGGCCAGAACCCCAGTTGCTGCAACCGCCAGAGCACGTTCGACCCCGAGCCCAGGGACGACTTCACCCAGTTACGGTGGAAGTCCTCCACCGCCACCACCGGGAAGAACGGGTTACCGTGCATCAGCTCATTTCCCTGCATCCACAACAGGGGGAACGGCAGGCACACCAGGCCGAAGCCCACGGCCCGGGTCAGCGACACCACCTTGTCCTGGCTGCTGAAGCACAGCGCCACCGTGAGCAGCGGGATGTACATCCACGCGTCGTAGCGAAGCGCGCACGCCAGGTTGAGCATCAACGCCGCCTGGAACAGGGGCAGGAAGCGGTTGTCATCCACGCCTTCCGCGTACAGCGCGAAGGTGGCCAGCATGAAGAAGAGGGACACCGCCTCGCTGCTGGCCGTGGTGGAGAACTGCATGTGCATGCCCCACGCCGCGAAGGACAGGCCCGCCACCACGCCCGCGCGCCAGCCGAAGAGCCGGCGCGTCAGCGCGAACAGCGGCACCACCGACAACACGCCGAACAGCAGGCTCACCACACGGCCCGCGACCTCCCGGTCGAACACCGACAGCGCCGCGCCCACCAGGTACATGTGCAACGGACCGAACTGGTAGGCCCCGTCCCCATAGGCGGTGATGATGTGCGGCGCCCGCAACCAGCGCTCCGCCAGCTCCGTGCGCACCACCGCGTCACCGAAGAGGTTCTCGTTGACGAAGAACACGCCCAGCCGCGGCACCAGCGCCGCCACCAGCAACAGCCCGACGAGCAGCCGGGTGCCTGGCTCGTGCTGAGGGGCAGGCACCGCCGACAGGCCAGGTGCATGGGGAGGCGAAACGGAGAAGGGGGCGGGGGCGGTGGCCATGACGCGCGGCAGGATACGCAGGCACGGCCCAAAGCCAAGCCAACGCCCATTGTTCCCTTGCTCGGGGAGCGCGGCCGATTTCACGGTGCGCGAACCTGCTCCCCTTCCGATATCCAGGGGGCTGCAATCATTTCAGGGTGCGCCGGGGCCAAGGGGCTGCCGGACTCCAGCGTCACCCGCGTGCGGCGGACCACCTCCAGCCGCCGGGCGCCCTGCGTCCCCAGTTCGGCGCGCGACGTGTAAAGGACCTCCAGCCGCTCGGGAAATGGGCGGCGCAGGTCGAAGCGCAGCTCGCCCTCGGCCCTGGGAGCCAGCGGACCTTCCGCTCCCTGGGACTGGAGGAGGAAACGCACCCGGCCGCGGGCCCCTTCCAGCTCCACCAACTCATAGGTGACGACGGCCAGCCCTTCCTCCTGGGCTCGCGCCACGACCCAGCGCGCTCCCGCGCCCACCGGCTCTTCCGGAAGCCGTGGGGTGACGAGCCAGTCCGAGGACAGCGCCGCCCGCACCAGGCTGCTCAATGCCGCGGAAGCCCCGGGCCCCAGTTGCACCCATGCCTGAACCGGCACCCCTCGGTCGGAGAGCACCACGGCGCCATCCCGGCCACTCACCGCGCCCAGTTCCTCCGCCAACCGCCACGCTGGCTCCATCCCCTCATCATCCACGGCGCGGACCTCGGGACGCCCCACCCGCACGCGATAAC
>NZ_SRLV01000086.1:0-37653 GCF_006518205.1 Myxococcus sp. CA005
GCGGTCGTCACACCCCGTTCTTCAAGGGCTACCGCCCGCAGTTCTACTTCCGCACCACGGACGTGACGGGCTCGGTGAAGCTGCCGGAGAACGTCGAAATGGTGATGCCGGGCGACAACATCGCCATTGAGGTGGAGCTCATCACCCCCGTGGCCATGGAGAAGGAGCTGCGCTTCGCTGTCCGCGAGGGTGGCCGCACGGTGGGTGCCGGCGTCGTGGCGGAAATCGTCGAGTAGCGCAAACCCCCAGTGGCTCCCTGCGTTCCCAATTTCGGGAAATTTCAGGGAGCCGTTGGGAATCATGTTGCACACCCTGGGGCGGGATGGTACACACCGCGCCCCTTCGTTCTGAAGAAACGGCTCTGTGAAATCCAGGGGACGTCGGTCGTAACGCCCTCCCGCGGCAGAGGCAGAGTCCGTTCAAAGAGGTTCTTGCGAATGGCGACACAGAAGATCCGCATCCGGCTGAAGGCGTACGACTCGAAGCTCCTGGACCAGAGCGCGGGTGAGATCGTCGAGACGGCCAAGCGCACAGGCGCGAAGGTGGCCGGTCCGATCCCCCTTCCCACGCGCATCAACAAGTTCACGGTGCTGCGGTCTCCGCACGTGGACAAGAAGAGCCGTGAGCAGTTCGAGATCCGCACGCACAAGCGCCTGCTCGATATCCTCGAGCCCACGCAGCAGACGCTGGATGCGCTGATGAAGCTGGATCTGTCGGCTGGCGTTGACGTCGAGATCAAGTCCTAGGAAGCGGGTGGGCGTTCGAGTGGTTTCACTCCGACCCCCGCGAGGAAAGTGCCATGGCGAAGTTTGACGTTGTCGACCTGGATTTGAAGAAGGTGTCGGAGATTGAGCTCTCCGACGATGTCTTCGGCACCGAGCCGAACGCCCACCTGTTTTACGAGGTGGCGAAGATGCAGCAGATCAACCGGCGCCGCGGCACGGTCGGGGTGAAGAACACCTCGCTGGTCAGCGGCGGCGGCAAGAAGCCCTGGAAGCAGAAGGGCACCGGCCGCGCTCGTCAGGGTTCCATCCGCGCTTCCCACTGGGTGGGCGGCGGTAAGGCGATGGCTCCCAAGGCGCGCGACTACTTCTACCGCCCGCCCCGCAAGGTGCGCCGCGGCGCCCTGAAGTCCGCGCTGTCCCTGCGGGCCCAGGAGAAGACGCTCATCATCCTGGATGGCTTCTCCCTGGATGCTCCGAAGAGCAAGCAGGCCTTCGAGGTCCTCACCAAGCGTCTGAAGCTCCAGAACGCCCTGGTGATTGACGACAAGGGCAACACCAACCTGCACCGCAGCGTGCGCAACCTGGCGAAGTTCGACGTGCTGCCGCCCGAGGGCCTGAACCTCGAGGCCGTTCTCCGGCACTCGCACCTCGTCCTCACGTCCGCGGCCGCGAAGACCCTCGAGGGGGCGCTGTCATGAATCTGAACGACGTCATCAAGGGCCCGCTCATCACCGAGAAGCTGGACAAGGCCCGCGAGAAGTTCCGTCAGTACTCGTTCATCGTCGACCGCAAGGCGACGAAGCACGACGTCGCCCGTGCGGTGGAGACGCTCTTCAAGGTCACCGTCGAGGGCGTGAACACCAACATCGTCCGCGGCAAGATCAAGCGGGTGGGTCGTAGCATCGGCAAGCGGCCCAACTTCAAGAAGGCGGTTGTGACGCTGAAGCAGGGCGACTCGATCGAACTCTTCGAGGGAGGGGCGGCCTGACGCCACGGCGTCGAGCCAGCCTGAGGAACACACCATGGGCATCAAGAAGTACAAGCCGACTAGCGCCGCCCGCCGTCTGATGACGGTGTCCGACTTCGCGGACATCACCAAGGACTCGCCCGAGAAGAGCCTCACCGAGCCGCTCAAGCGCTCCGGTGGTCGCAACGTCCACGGGCACATCACCCGCCGGCACCAGGGCGGCGGCCACAAGCGCCGCTACCGCGTCATCGACTTCAAGCGCCGGGACAAGGATGGCGTCCCCGCGAAGGTCGTGGCCGTCGAGTACGACCCCAACCGCACCGCCAACATCGCCCTGCTGCACTACGCGGACGGCGAGAAGCGCTACATCCTCGCTCCGGTGGGTCTGAGCGTGGGTGACACGGTGTTCGCCGGCGAAGGCGCGGACATCCGGCCTGGCAACAGCCTGCCGCTGCAGAACATCCCGGTGGGTACGGTCATCCACAACGTGGAGCTGAAGCCGGGCCGTGGCGCCCAGGTCATCCGCTCCGCCGGCACGTCCGGACAGCTGATGGCGAAGGAGGACCGTTACGCGCAGGTGCGTATGCCCTCCGGCACCGTCCGCAAGGTCCTCATCGAGTGCCGCGCCACCGTGGGCCAGGTCGGCAACATCGAGCATGAAATCATCCGTATCGGCAAGGCGGGTAAGAGCCGCTGGCTGGGCATTCGCCCCACCGTCCGCGGTCTGGCGATGAACCCGGTCGACCACCCGCACGGCGGTGGTGAAGGCAAGTCCGGTCAGGGTAACCCGCACCCTGTGTCCCCCTGGGGCAAGAAGACCAAGGGTCTCACCACGCGCACCAACAAGCGCACTGACAAGTTCATCGTGTCCGGCCGCCGCCAGGGCGCGCGCAGCCAGTAAGAGGATTCCATGGCTCGTTCGATCAAGAAGGGTCCGTTCGTCGACGACTTCCTCGTGAAGAAGATCGAGGACATGATCAAGACGAACAAGAAGGCCGTCGTAAAGACGTGGTCCCGCCGCTCCACGATTCTTCCGGAGTTCGTGGGTCACACCTTCGCGGTGCACAACGGGAAGAAGTTCATCCCGGTGTTCGTCACGGAGAACATGGTTGGCCACAAGCTCGGCGAGTTCGCCCCGACGCGTACGTTCGGCGGTCACTCGGCGGAGAAGAAGGTCGCCAAGGCCCCGGGCAAGTAGCCTGGCGCATTGCCTGAGAGCCTGAGGAGAAGACCATGGAGTCGACTGCACATCTGCGTTTCCTGCGCATGAGCCCCCGCAAGATTTCCACCGTTGCGGAGCTCATCCGGGGCAAGCCTGTTGAGGCGGCCCTCAACATCCTGAAGTTCACCAAGCGCGCCGCGGCCAAGCCGGTGGAGAAGCTCATCAAGAGCGCCGTGGCCAACGCGACTGACAAGTCCAAGGGCCAGGTCGACGTGGACACGCTCTACGTGAAGACCATCTCCGTGGACCAGGGTCCCACCCAGCGTCGGTTCATGCCGCGCGCCATGGGACGGGCCACCCCCATCAAGAAGAAGACGGCCCACGTCCACGTGGTGCTCGCCGAGGCGAAGAAGTAGGACCCGTCGGGCCCTGCCCGGACGCTTCAAGGAGAATCACGTTGGGACAGAAAGTTCATCCGATCGGGTTCCGGCTTGGTGTCATCAAGACCTGGGACTCCAAGTGGTTCGAGCACAAGAACTACGCGCAGTGGCTCCACGAGGACATCCGCATCCGCGAGTTCGTGAAGAAGTCGCTGAACCACGCGGGCGTGTCGAAGGTGGAAATCGAGCGCGCGGCCAACAAGGTCAAGGTCAACGTCCACACTGCGCGGCCGGGCATCGTCATCGGCAAGCGCGGCGCGGGCATTGAGACGGTGAAGAAGGACCTCCAGCAGTTCACGAAGAACGAGGTCTTCCTCAACATCGTCGAGGTCCGCAAGGCTGAGACCGACGCGCAGTTGGTGGCGGAGAACATCGCCACGCAGCTCGAGCGCCGCATCGCGTTCCGCCGGGCCATGAAGAAGGCCCTGCAGACGGCGATGAAGTTCGGTGCCAAGGGCATCCGCGTGGCCTGCTCGGGCCGCCTCGGTGGCGCGGAGATGGCGCGCTACGAGTGGTACCGCGAGGGTCGCGTGCCCCTGCACACCCTGCGCGCGGACATTGACTACGGTTTCGCCGAGGCGAAGACGACCTACGGCAAGATCGGCTGCAAGGTCTGGGTCTGCAAGGGCGAGGTCCTCCCGGGCAAGGGTGGCCAGGCCCCCATGCCCTCCAACCGGTAATCAGCCCACCCGCGCCGGGCGCTCCCAAAAGGGGCGCCCGGGGCAGGGCGGCGAAGGACAGCGACGATGCTTCAGCCTGCTCGTACGAAGTACCGCAAGATGCACAAGGGCCGCATGCCTGGCAGTGCCCACCGGGGTAGCGACATGACCTACGGTGAGTACGGCCTGATGAGCCTCCAGCCGGGGTGGATCACCTCCCGGCAGATCGAGGCGGCTCGTATCGCGATGACGCGTCACGTGAAGCGTGGCGGCAAGATCTGGATCCGTATCTTCCCGGATAAGCCCATCACCAAGAAGCCCGCTGAGACCCGTATGGGTACCGGTAAGGGTGGCGTGGAGTACTACGTCGCGGTGGTGAAGCCCGGCCGCATCCTCTACGAGATGGAGGGTATGACGCCGGAAGTGGCCACCGGGGCGCTGAAGCTGGCGCAGGCGAAGCTGCCGGTGCTCACGAAGATTGTGAAGCGGGCGGACCTGAGCCTCTAAGGCACCGAGCGGCGGGAGCTGGTCCCCTGGACAGCTTCCGCTCGCATGGAGAGTGAAATGGCGACTGCGAAGGAATTGAAGGAACTGTCGGCGGACGACCTGAAGCAGCGCGCGGCCGAGCTGCGCGAGACGCTGTTCCAGGACCAGCTGAAGCGGCGGACCGGTTCGCTGGACAACCCGGCCGAGCGCACCCAGCACCGACGGGACCTGGCGCGGGTTCTGACCGTGCTGACCCAGAAGACGAAGGCTTAAGGGCTGAACACCCACGACTCCAAGCGCGCTCAGCTGATAGAGGAGCGCGTGCGGCCATCCGGGCGCCAATGCCCGGGTGCATGAGAGACAGTGAGAGAGAAGATGGCTGAAGCGACCGAGACGCAGGCTTCCGAGACTTCCACCCGTGGCCGTCCCAAGACGCGCGTGGGGATTGTCACCTCCAACAAGATGCAGAAGACGGTGGTCGTCACCGTCCAGCGCCGGGCTCCGCACCCGAAGTACGGGAAGATCATGAGCCTGCGCGAGAAGTACAAGGCGCACGTGGAGGACCACGACTACCCCAAGAAGATCACCATCAACGAGGGTGATCGGGTCCGGATCGCCGAGACCAAGCCCGCTTCGAAGGACAAGCGTTGGCGCGTGGTCGAGGTGCTGGAGAAGAGCAAGAACGTCTAGCACGCATGTCCCTTCCGCGCGGCCGTGAGGCGGCGCGGGATGGTCACCGGCGACAGGAGATTCCCAGATGATTCAGATGACGAGCGTGCTCGACGTGGCGGACAACTCGGGCGCGAAGAAGGTGTTCTGCATCAAGGTGCTCGGTGGTTCGAAGCGCAAGTATGCGTCCATCGGCGACGTGATTGTCGTCTCGGTGCGCGAGGCGCTTCCCAACTCGAAGGTGAAGAAGGGTGACGTGGCCAAGGCCGTCATCGTTCGCACCAAGCGCGAGGTGGGTCGTCCGGACGGCAGCTACATCAAGTTCGACGGCAACTCCGCGGTCCTCATCAACAAGGACATGGAGCCCATTGGTACGCGTATCTTCGGGCCGGTGGCCCGTGAGCTCCGCGCCCGCAAGTTCATGAAGATCATCTCGCTGGCGCCCGAAGTCCTCTGAGAGGACGGCAGGCCGGACGGCGAGCAGCCAGAGAGAGGAAGCCATGCAGAAGCTGAAGGTTGGAGACACGATCCAGGTCATGGCCGGGGCCGAAGCCTCCGAGAAGAACCCGGCGACCAAGCGCGGCAAGGTACTGAAGATCGATCGCGAGGCTGAGCGCGTGACGGTCGAGGGCCTGCGCCTGGTCAAGCGTCACATGAAGAAGACGCCTCAGAGCCCGGAAGGCGGCATCGTCGAGAAGCCGGGCACGATCGCGCTGGCGAACGTGCAGGTGGTTTGCGCCAAGTGCGACAAGCCGACCCGAGTGGGCATTCGTACTGAAGGTGAAGAGGGCAAGAAGAAGCGGTTCTGCAAGAACTGCGACGCCCTGATTGACTAGGTGTCCGCGTTGGTGCATGTATGCGCGCCCTTTGCCCACCCTGGTGGTGGCGAAGGGCGGGCGTGCAGGCATGGAGGGCCCGTGGAGCAACAGGGGCCCTCGCGGTGTTTCCAGGTTCCATACGAAGGACTGATCGGGCGTGCTGGGTCCACGACGGCGCCCCGAAGCAGAGGACAGGACGATGGCTGACGAGAAGAAGGCCGAGCAGAAGGAAAAGAAGGCGAAGCGGGGCAAGAAGGAAGAGGCCAAGAAGGTTGGCTTCGCCGCCAATATCGAGGAAGGCCTGGAGTCCAAGCCGGCCCGTCTGAAGGTGCGCTTCTTCAAGGAAGGTGTTCCGTCCCTCCTGAAGGAGCTGAGCCTGAAGAACCCGATGCAGGTTCCCCGGCTGGAGAAGATCGTCGTCAACATGGGTCTGGGCGAGGCGCTCGCCAACAACAAGATCCTGGAGTCGGCGGTGGAGCAGCTCGCGGCGATCACCGGCCAGAAGCCGATCGTCACGCGCGCCCGCAAGTCCATCGCGAACTTCAAGCTGCGCCAGGGGCAGGCCATCGGTGCCGCCGTCACGCTGCGCGGCGACCGCATGTACGAGTTCATGGACCGCCTCATCACCGTGGCGCTGCCGCGCGTGCGTGACTTCAAGGGCGTGTCCCCCAAGGCGTTCGACGGGAAGGGCAACTACACGCTCGGCGTGCGCGAGCAGATCATCTTCCCTGAGATCAACTACGACCAGATCGAGAAGGTGAAGGGGCTCAACATCAGCTTCGTCACCACTGCTGCCAACGACGAGCAGGGGCTGGCGCTGATGCGTCACTTCGGCATGCCGTTCCGTCAGTAAGCCCTCGAGTCAAGGACCCGACGAAACATGGCCAAGCTCTCCAAGATCGCCCAGGCAAAGCGCAAGCCGAAGTTCTCGGTGCGCCAGTACAACCGCTGCCCGCTGTGTGGCCGGCCGCGCGCGTTCCTGCGCAAGTTCAAGATGTGCCGTATCTGCCTCCGCAACCGCGCCCTCCGCGGCGAAGTCACCGGCGTTACCAAGTCGTCCTGGTAGCCGGAAGGGCAGGGTGCCTGGCGGGCCTCATCGGCCAGCCAGGCACATTGAAGTAGGAAGTTCGTAGTGGCGGTCAGCGCGAACCCCCGGGATGGGCCCGGCAGGCGCGGTGGCTGCGAACGCGGGGCGCCCGGTACGGGGCCTCGTTTGGGAAGGTACTCCATGCCGGTCAATGATCCCGTCGGCGACATGCTGACCCGCCTGCGCAACGCTTCGCGCGCGCGTCACGACAAGGTCGTCATCCCCCACTCGAAGCTCAAGCTCGAGATCATCAAGGTCCTCAAGGATGAGGGCTACATCGGCGAGTTCGTGGTGCACGAGCAGACCGTGCAGAACAAGCGCACGGTGTTCCCGGAGATCTCCGTGCAGCTGAAGTACGGTCCGGACCGTGCGCCGGCCATCACCGGTATCCGCCGCGTGTCGAAGCCGGGCCTGCGTCGCTATGCCGCGGCGCGTGAGATTCCGCAGGTGCTGGGTGGCCTGGGTATCTCCATCCTGTCCACCTCGCGCGGCATCATGGTGGATTCCGAGGCCCGCAAGCAGAAGGTCGGCGGCGAGCTGCTCTGCACCGTCTACTAGCCAGCCGCCAGGGTGCGGCGCCCCGTGAGGGAGCGCGCCCCAGGCACACAGGACCGAGGCAACCATGAGTCGGATTGGAAAACTGGCGATCAAGCTCGGCGACAAGACGAAGGCCGTCATCGCCGGCGAGCAGGTGAACTTCGAGGGCCCCAAGGGCAAGCTGTCGGTGAAGCTGCCTGGCAAGGTCAAGGTCGAGATCAAGGACGGCCAGATGACCGTGCAGCGCGAGGATGACTCGCGCGAGGCGCGCAGCCTGCACGGCCTGACCCGGACCATCCTCGCGAACGCCGCGAAGGGTGTGAGCACGGGCTTCGAGAAGAAGCTGGACATCCGCGGCGTTGGTTTCCGCGCCGAGGTGAAGGGCAAGGCCATTCACTTCTCGCTGGGGTTCTCGCACCCGGTGGTGTTCAACCTGCCCGAGGGCGTGACCGCCGAAGTCGACAAGGCGCCGCGCAACGAGGACAGCTTGCCCACCGTGGGCCTGACGCTCCGTTCTTCGGACAAGGAAGCGCTGGGCGCGACGGCGGTGAACATCCGCTCGCTGCGTCCCCCCGAGCCCTACAAGGGCAAGGGCATCAAGTACGCCGAGGAGCGCATCCGCCGCAAGGAGGGCAAGACCGGTACGACCTAGTCGTCCTGTCTTTCCTGAGTGTTCCAAACTCCACCGGGTCCTCGAGACCTGGTGGCATCATCCGGAGGCGGAAGGCCGCATCGCCTCCGGACGGAAAAGGAAGCAGCCATGCCTACGAAGATTGAAGCCCGTCTCAAGAGGAAGAACCGCATCCGCAAGAAGCTGTCGGGTACGACAGAGCGGCCGCGGCTCACCGTGTACAAGAGCCTCAAGCACATCTACGCGCAGGTGGTGGACGACACCACGGGCAAGACGCTCGCGTTTGCCTCGTCGCTGTCCAAGGACCTGAAGGGTCAGGACGAGGGCGACAAGAAGGCGGATGCGAAGCGTGTTGGTGCTCTGATTGCGCAGAAGTGCAAGGCCGCCAACGTCGAAGCGGTGGTGTTCGACCGCAACGGCTTCCCTTATCACGGGCGCATCGCCGCCGTGGCCGACGCCGCGCGCGAGGCCGGGCTGAAGTTCTAAGAATTCGAAAGGAATCCCCCAAGTGGCAACTCCGATCAATCCGAACGATCTGGACCTCACCGACCGCGTGGTGAATATCAACCGCGTGGCAAAGGTCGTGAAGGGCGGCCGCCGTTTCTCGTTCGCCGCCCTGGTGGTGGTGGGGGACGGCGCCGGACACGTGGGCGTCGGCCTGGGTAAGGCCAACGAAGTCCCCGAGGCCATCCGCAAGGGTGGTGAGAACGCGAAGAAGAACCTGTTCCGCGTCCCGCTCGTGGGTCACACCATTCCGCACGAGGTGCTCGGGCACTTCGGCGCTGGCTGGGTGCTGTTGAAGCCGGCCACCCAGGGTACGGGCGTCATCGCCGGCGGCGCGGTTCGCGCGGTGCTGGAGGCGGCGGGCATCCGGAACATCCTGACCAAGAGCCAGGGGTCGCGGAACCCGCACAACGTGCTGAAGGCCACTGTCGCTGGCCTGAAGCTGCTGCGCAGCGCGGAGCAGGTTTCGCGTCTCCGTGGCAAGGACGTCGAGCCGGCGAAGCTCGCCGGGGAGCAGAGGGGCTAGCCCATGGCGCTCAAGGTGAAGCTGGTGAAGAGCTTTGCGGGTGCGTCCAGCGACATGCTGGACACCATCCGTGGGCTGGGCCTGAAGAAGTTCGGTGACGAGCGGCTCCTCAAGGACACGCCTGCGGTTCGCGGGATGGCGTTCAAGGTGAAGCACCTGGTCACCCTGGAAACCGTTTCCGGCGACGCGCCGGCGCCCAAGCGCCGCAAGCCCGCCAAGATTGCCCTGCGGGAGCGGGCGATCGCGTATCAGGCCAAGCAGAACAAGGCCTGAGTCACGAGAGGATCGAGACGATGAGCACTCTGAACAAACTGCAGCGTCCGGCGCGCTCGTGGCACCGCAAGAAGCGCGTAGGCCGCGGCCAGGGTAGTGGTCTTGGCAAGACGGCCGGCCGTGGTGGCAAGGGCCAGAAGGCCCGCACCGGCAACATGCGGTTCGAAGGCTTCGAGGGCGGCCAGAGCCCCCTGCAGCGGCGCCTGCCGAAGTTTGGCTTCACGCCGCCGAACCGGACGGTCTACGCGGTCGTCAACCTGTCGGACCTCGAGCAGCACTTCGATGCCGGCGCCACGGCGGACGTGGAGACGTTGCGCAAGGTGGGCCTGGTCAAGGGCCGCTACCACGGCGTGAAGCTGCTGGCCCGCGGCGAGCTGACCAAGAAGGTCACCGTGGTCGTGCACAAGGCGTCTGAGGCGGCGAAGGCGGCCATCCAGAAGGCGGGCGGCGCGGTGGAAGAGATTCCGCTGGTGGCCCACAAGCCGGAGTCCGCGGCCAAGGCGCACGCTGGCAAGGGCGTCAAGGCTCCTCGGCAGCCCAAGGCCTGAGCGTGCCTGGCGCGCATCACTTGCTGGTGGTGCGCGCAGTTTCGCTTGTGTAGGCTTCTGCGCCCCTTTCCCACTCGTGGAACAGGGGCGTTTTGTCGTCCTGGCAGAACCCTCTCGAAGAGGATGGCTACCCCGTGGCTCTGAACGCCTTCGCCAACGTCTTCCGTATCGCTGAGCTGCGCAGTCGGCTCGCGTATACGCTCGCGCTGCTCGCCGTCTATCGCATCGGCATCTTCATCAACACGCCAGGCGTGGACCGTTCGGCGATGAACGCGTTCATGGACGCCCAGAAGCAGTCGGGCGGCCTCGTCTCGCTGTTCAACCTCTTCTCCGGCGGCGCGCTGGAGCAGATGTCCATCTTCGGATTGGGCATCATGCCGTACGTCAGCGCCTCCATCATCATGCAGCTGCTCGCCGTGGTCGTACCCAGCCTGGAGCGGCTGCAGAAGGAAGGCGCCGGCGGCCGGCAGAAGATCAACCAGTACACCCGCTACGGCACGATCGCGCTCTCCGTCGTGCAGGGCATCGGCATCTCGCGGTGGCTGGCGTCGCTGGGCCGCTCCGACGGTGGCCAGAGCGGCTTCAACCAGGTGGTCGTCCCCGATGACAGCGTCTGGTTCACCTTCATGACGGTGGTCAGCCTCACGGCCGGAACGGCCTTCATCATGTGGCTGGGTGAGCGCATCACCGAGCGTGGCATCGGCAACGGCATCTCGCTCATCATCTTCGCCGGTATCGTGGCGGGCCTGCTCCCGGGCGCGAAGCAGTTGCTGGACCTGACCCGTCAGGACGTCATCTCGATGGCCGAGGTGCTCGCGCTGGTCGTCTTCATGCTCATCATCATCGCCGCGGTCGTCTACGTGGAGCGAGGCATGCGGCGCATCCCCATCCAGTACGCCAAGCGGATGGCGGGACGGCGGATGTTCGCCGGCCAGGCGACGTACTTCCCGATGAAGGTGAACACCTCGGGCGTGATTCCTCCCATCTTCGCGGGCGCCGTGCTGTCCTTCCCGGCCACGCTGGGAACCTGGTTCCCGTTCCTGCAGGGATTCCAGCGCGCCATCGAAGGCAACCTGTGGATCTACAACGGGCTGTTCGTCGTGATGGTCATCTTCTTCGCCTACTTCTATACGGCGCTGACGTTCCGGCCGGACGACGTGGCGGACAACATCAAGAAGCAGGGTGGCTACATCCCGGGCATCCGTCCGGGCCGTCAGACGGCGGAGTTCATCGAGCGCGTGCTCAACCGGCTCACGTTCGGTGGTGCCATCTACCTGTCGATTGTCTGCGTGATTCCGTCGGTCATCAGTGGCTTGCTGGGGGTGCGGTTCACCTTCGGCGGCACGGCGCTGCTGATCGTCGTGGGCGTAGCGCTGGATACGGTGCAGCAGATTGAGGGCCACCTCATCAGTCGTAACTACGAGGGCTTCGCCGGCCCTCGCGGCCCGCGCATCCGGGGCCGGGTGCGCGTGGCGGCCTGAGCCTCCGCGCGGGCGTTCCGGGCGCCTCTCCCCGTCGCGGGGAGGGGCGCCTCGTCGTTCCCAGGCTAGGTGTTGTTCAAGGATATTCGCTGGTGCACACGGAGCGCGCTCGGGGGTTTGAGTCCTACGACTTCCGTGCCTTCCTTCGGAGCAAAGAGGACACATGAACCTGATCCTGTTGGGGCCGCCGAACGCGGGGAAGGGCACGCAGGCGAAGCGACTGTTCGCCGACTTCCAGATCCCCCAGATCTCCACCGGAGACATCCTCCGCAAGGCAGTCGCGGAGGGCACGGAGCTGGGCAGGGTGGCCGGCCCGCTGATGGCCGCCGGGCAGTACGTCCCGGACGACGTCGTGATTGGCATCGTCGAGGAGCGCCTCAAGGAGGCGGACGTGGCCAAGGGCTTCGTCCTGGACGGCTTTCCGCGCACGCCGGGCCAGGCGGACGCGTTGGACAAGATGCTGGGGCGCCTGGGCAAGCAGCTGAGCGCCGTCATCTCGCTCGAGGTGCCGCACGCGAAGCTGGTGGAGCGCGGCTCCGGCCGGCGGGTCTGCCCGGTGGACGGCAGCGTCTACCACGTCTACCAGAGCCCGCCGAAGCGGGCGGGGTACTGTGACAAGTGCAATACCGGGCTTGTCCAGCGCCCGGATGATATGCCCGAGGTCATCGAGAAGCGCCTTCAGAAGTACGACTCGGAGACGGCGCCGCTGAAGGCCTTCTATGAGAAGAAGGGTCTGCTCAAGAGCGTGGACGGCGTGGGCACGCCCGAGGGCATCTACGAGGAGATCAAGGCCGCTGCGGGCAAGGCCTGATCCATCTGGCGGGTGGGGTGCCGGCCTGGCTGGTACCTCCTCGCCGGTTCGTCGCTTCAGCAACGGAGCTTGCTTCGTGTGGACAGGGGGAGCTCTGGCCTGGGGGGATCTGGACTCCCGTAGGGGATGGGCGCATTTTCACCGCGCCGGGAGAGCACTCGCTCCAGGTGTGGACCTTGACGGGGGGCTCACAGATTGAGTTGATTTTTCCATGACTGCGGGTGAAGTAGCCCGCTGTTATGTGGGGTTAGTAGGAAACCAAGTTTTGCAGTCGCGCGACGCTTGCCACTTGCGGACCAAAGTGCTATCCCGCCGCGCTTCCAAGAGGTTCGTGGTCCGGGGAAGAGAGTCTGACGCTTGCCGAAGGATGATTCCATCGAAGTCGAGGGGACCGTGATGGAGCCCCTCCCGAACGCGATGTTCCGCGTGGTGCTGGACAACGGCCACAAGGTGCTCGCGCACATCTCGGGCAAGATGAGGATGCACTTCATCCGCATCCTCCCGGGTGACAAGGTGAAGGTCGAACTGTCTCCGTACGACCTGACGCGCGGGCGGATCACGTACCGGGCGAAGTAGTAGGGTGTACCCGCCTGGGAATGGCGGGCCGCCCGTTGGGCTTTTCTTTAGCTGAGGAAGGAAGTTCGCTCCAATGAAGGTACGGGCGTCCGTCAAGAAGATCTGCGACAAGTGCAAGATTGTTCGCCGTAAGGGAATCGTGCGCATCATTTGCGCCTCCAACCCCCGGCACAAGCAGCGCCAGGGCTAACGGCCAAGCGGCCGTTGGCTTCAGACCAACTCCACTTAAGAAGGAAGACCGAAGATGGCTCGTATCGCCGGCATCGATCTGCCGCCCAACAAGCGCGCGGTGATCTCGCTCCAGTACATCTACGGGATCGGCAACAAGTCCGCGCAAGACATCATTGCTGCGGCGGGCATCGATCCCACGACCCGGACCAAGGACCTCACCGAGGAGCAGGCCCGCAAGATCCGCGAGATCATCGAGGCCAGCTACAAGGTGGAGGGCGACCTCCGGCGCGAAGTCACCATGAACATCAAGCGGCTGATGGACCTGGGTTGCTACCGGGGTCTTCGTCACCGCAAGGGCCTGCCGGTTCGTGGCCAGCGGACCCACACCAACGCGCGTACCCGCAAGGGTCCGAAGCGGGGCATCGTCCGGGCGAAGCCGGCAGCTCCGGCCCGGTAAACGCAGCGCTGGCCCGTAAGGTGCCGGCGTCGATCACCTCCTCCCAGGAGCAGCAATTCACATGGCTGACGAGATCAATACTTCGGCTGCGGCGTCCACGGGCGCCGAGGGCGAGGCCCCTGCCGCGAAGAAGTCGAAGCGCAAGGGCAAGAAGAACATCCTCAACGGCGTGGTCCACATCCAGTCCACGTTCAACAACACCATCATCACGATCACGGACGTGTCCGGGAACGTGATCTCCTGGTCGTCCGCCGGGGCGCGTGGCTTCAAGGGAAGCCGCAAGTCCACCCCGTTCGCGGCGCAGGTGGCCGCTGGCGACGCCGCGGCGAAGGCGATGGAGCACGGCCTGAAGAACGTGTCCGTGTTCGTGAAGGGCCCAGGCGCGGGCCGCGAGTCGGCGCTGCGCGCGCTGGCCGCCGCCGGTCTGAAGATCAACCTCATCCGCGACGTGACGCCCATCCCGCACAACGGATGCCGTCAGCCCAAGCGTCGCCGCGTCTAACCCCTTCGTCAGGGCTGCCCTTACACCCTGGTGTGGGGGCGGCTCCAGATCACCTCTAAGGACCTCTCAATGGCTCGTTACACTGCCAGCGCCTGCCGTATCTGCCGGCGCGAAAACCTGAAGATGTACCTCAAGGGCGACCGTTGCTACACGGACAAGTGCGCCATTGAGCGCCGCCCCTATCCCCCGGGTCAGCACGGCCAGGGCCGCGTGAAGTTCTCCGGCTACGGCGTGCAGCTGCGCGAGAAGCAGAAGGTCAAGCGCATGTACGGCCTGCTAGAGAACCAGTTCCGCGGCTACTACCACCGCGCGTCCGCCGCCAAGGGCAAGACGGGCGACAACCTCCTGCAGCAGCTGGAGCTTCGTCTGGACAACGTGGTGTTCCGCATGGGCTTCGCGGACACGCGCAACGAGGCGCGCCAGCTGGTGCGTCACGGTCACTTCCAGGTGAACGGCCGCAAGGTGAACATCCCCTCGTTCGCCGTGAAGCCGGGCACCGCGGTGGAGGTGGTGGAGAAGAGCCGCAAGGTGCTCCGCATCTCCGAGGCGCTGGAGACGGTGGACCGCCGTGGCATTCCGCAGTGGATCTCCCTGGACAAGAAGGCGTTCAAGGGCACGGTCACCACGGTTCCGAACCGTGAGGATCTGACGATGCCCATCTCCGAGCAGCTCATCGTCGAGCTCTACTCGAAGTAAGCACGCTGGATGTCGCAGTGGACGCCCTGGCCGACGAGGCCGGGGCGTCTTGCTTTCAAGCAGTCGCAGTCCCCGCGTGCGCATCCTCCCGCCAGGCCGGTGGGTAAGTCGGTGGTGCGGCACGAACCGAGGAGCGGTACACCATGGCTGATACGTTCGTTGCGAAGAACTGGCGTGACCTGATCAAGCCCCGTCGCATGGAGGTGGATCAGGACAGCGCCACCCCCACTTACGGTAAGTTCGTCGCGGAGCCGCTCGAGCGCGGTTTCGGTACGACGCTGGGCAACTCGCTCCGCCGGGTGCTGCTGTCGTCGCTGCAGGGCGCCGCCATCACCACCGTCAAGATTGAAGGCGTGGACCATGAGTTCACGACCATCCCCGAGGTGTCCGAGGACGTCACGGACGTCGTGCTGAACCTGAAGGAAGTCCTCCTTCGGATGCACACGAACGAGACGAAGACGCTCCGCATCGAGGCGGAGGGCCCCAAGGAGGTCAAGGCCGGTGACATCATCACCGACCCGGACACCGAGATCCTCAACCCGGGCCACCACATCTGCACCATCTCCGAGGGCGGCAAGCTCCGCATGGAGCTGACCTGCCGCCGCGGCCGTGGTTACACGCCGGCCAACGTGAACAAGGTCGCCGGTTCGCCCATCGGCACCATCCCCATCGACTCGCTGTTCTCGCCCATCCGCAAGGTGAACTACCAGGTCACCAACGCGCGCGTCGGTCAGGTCACGGACTTCGACAAGCTGTCGCTCGAGGTCTGGACGGACGGCTCCGTGTCTCCACAGGACGCGGTGGCGTACGCGGCGAAGATCATCAAGGAGCAGCTCACCGTCTTCGTGAACTTCGACGAGACGGAGGAGCCCGTCGTCGCCGAGGCGCCGAAGGAAGAGGCGAAGCTGAACGAGAACCTGTTCCGCTCGGTGGATGAGCTCGAGCTGTCGGTCCGCTCGGCGAACTGCCTGCAGCAGGCGAACATCAAGTCCATTGGCGACCTCGTGCAGCGCACCGAGGCCGAGATGCTCAAGACGAAGAACTTCGGCCGCAAGTCTCTGAAGGAGATCAAGGAGATCCTCGCGGAGATGGGCTTGTCGCTGGGCATGAAGCTGGAGAACTGGCCGCCGAAGCAGGCGCCGGCTCCCGCGCAGCCGAAGGCGTAGTAGGGTTCACGCAGGGCCTCCCCACGTGGCCGCGGTACGGCGGTCAGCGGCGCGAGGGGAGGGGGCTGGGACGTCTTCCGGTCCGAATGACAGTGGCGGGCCTCGTGCCGGGTCCGCCCATCCCACCCGGTACCTGATACGGCCGGAGTGGTGGAGTCCTCACCAGGACTCCGGAGCACGACGATGCGCCATAAGGTCGGACAGAGGAAGCTTCACCGCAGCACGAGCCACCGGCTCGCGATGCTCAACAACATGGTGACCTCGCTGCTGGAGCACCAGGCCATCCGCACCACGCTTCCCAAGGCCAAGGAGGCCCGGAAGATCGCGGAGCGGATCATCACCCTGGGCAAGCGTGGCGGCCTCGCCAACGTTCGCCTGGCGGCTCGTACGGTCAAGGACCGCGACGTGCTGCAGAAGGTGTTCGGCGAGTACAAGGACCGGTACGCCAGCCGTCCCGGTGGCTACACCCGCATCGTTCGGCTCGGCTTCCGCCGGGGCGACGCCGCGGAGATGGCCCTCCTGGAGCTCGTGGACCGGCCGGAGAAGGCCGCTCCCGTCGACACCGAGGCGGCTGCGCCTGCGGAAGAGACGAAGGCGGAGTAGTCCGGTACGGACTGCATACCTGGCCCCTTCGCGAGAAGGGGCTGGGAGCAACGCGAGGGCGCGCTTCCGAGAGGAAGGGCGCCCTTCGTGTTTCCACGGCGGACTACTGCTGCGGCTTGTGAATGCGCTCCCAGGCGGCGTTGAGGTCCGCTGTGAGGTCCGCGCTGTCATCCCGGCTGCGCATCTGGATGGACTGGAAGCGGAGGTCCGCGGGCGCGGCGCCGCTGGAGCCCATCAACTGCTTGGGGGTGATGGTGATGAACTCACCTGGGGCCACCGTCAGCACCGCCGCCTGGTACTGACCGTTGACGGTGAGGGTGACGTCGTACCAGGGCTCCTTGCTCTCGTTCCAGATGGTGACCGAGGGCCGGTCCAACCTGTCACTGAGCACCAGGCGCGCGTCCATGTCCCCCTTGCGCACCGTACTGCCCGGGCACGCAATGGCCAGGCTCGTCACCGTCATCACCAGCCAGCCGGCGATGATGGACGCCTTGTATTTGAAGAAGCGGTCGCTCCGTCGGAAATCCGCGACCAGCTCCTTGAGGATGGAGACGCCATTGAGGAGGTGGTTCGACGCATCTCCCGCCAGGCGTTTCCCCAGCGGGCCGTCTGGCTTCTCCTTCACGAGCGGCTCGGCGCGCGCGGCGGACATCACCCGCAGGTTGGACTGGCTGGGTGCGCGCGGCATGCCGGGGCTCGTCGGCGTGCGCGGCTGAGAGCCAGACGGAGACGCCGCCCGAGGAGGCTGCGTTCCAGGCTGGGAGGGCTTGCGACCGTCGCTCATCGGACAACGAGTGTAGAGGGCTGGGCCTGTGGATGGCTACTGTGCCTTGAGTTGCTGAAGCGCGCGTGACGCCACCGCGTTTTCAGGCTGGGTCTCCAGCACCTTCATCAGCCAACGCTCGGCCTCGCTGGCCGCAGTCTTCCGCGCCTCGGGGCGCGAGGCCTTCATCGCCTGCTCGGTGTAGAGCAACCCCAGCCGCAGGCTGAACTCCATGTTCTCCGGGTCCTTTTCGACCACGCGGCGCAGCTCGCGCTCGGCGGCGGCGAAGTCACCTTCCAGTTGGTACACGAGCGCCAGCTTGCCTCGCATAGCCACGGCTTCCGGTGCCAGTGCGGTGGCCACGGTGAAGGACTCGCGGGCGGCCGTGAGGTCCCTGCGCTCCAGGTGGATGTCACCCAGGTGGAACCACGCGGTCTCCAGCAGCGGATGGAGCGCCACGGCTTTCTCGAAGGAGACTCGGGCCGCGTCGGGGCGCTGGCGCGCCAGGTAGAGCTCGCCCAGATAGAAGTGGTTCTTGCCGTCGCGGGGGGCGCGTTCGATGGCCTGCTTGAACTCATCCACCGCGCGACCCGCGTCATCCAGGCGTTGGTAGGCCAGGCCCAGCAGGGCGTGCACCACCGCCACGTCCGGGTAGTCGAGCAGGATCTCCTCGAAGGCGAGGATGGCGTGTTGGGGCGCATCCAGGTCCTTCAGATAGCGCATGCCTTCTTCCAGCTTGGCCTCGGCGGCCTTCGGGAAGCCGGAGAACGGATCCGCGATCTGCTCCATCAATGCCCGCGCGGTGGTGACGTCGGCCGCCGTGGGCTGGCCCCGCACCACCGTGCCCAGGGCTTCCACGGCTCCGGGCGCGTCTCCCGTGCGGTGCAGCGCCTTGGCCAACGGCAGGCGCCAGGCGGTGCGGGCTGGCTCCAACGCCGTGGCGCGTCGCAGGGGCCCGAGCGCCTCCGTGTACTGTTCGGACTCCAACTGCGCGAGCCCCAGCCGGTAGTGGAACTCCGCGGTGTCCGGTGCCAGGGTGGCGGCGCGCTCGAAGGCGGCGACGCTGGGCGCCCCCGCGTCGCGAGCGCGTGAGAAGAGGGCGAGGCCCAGCATGTACTGGTCGACCGCGCGCTCACCCGCCGCGATTCGCTTCTGGAGCTCCGCGATCCACGCGTCCGTCTGCCCCGCCTTCACGTAGGCCTCGGTGAGCGAGCGCGCCACGTCCAGGTCGTCCGGCGTCTGCCGGTGCAGGTCCGTCAGCAGCCTCAGGGCCTTCGTGGGCTGATGCTCGTCCAGGTAGGCCCGCGCCTGGGAGAGCGGATCAGTGGGGCGCGCCTTGGCGGAGTTGGAGGAGGTGGTGCTGCAACCAGTCAGGAGGCCCACGCCGAGTACCGCGGCGCGAATCCAGGGACGGGAACGGAGGTGGCGAATGGTCATCTCGGAGAGGCGTCTCAGGGGGAGGAGAGGGCTCGGGCGCGCGCGTCGCTGACGCCCTCGGCGCCCGCGGCGGCCACGGCGTCATCCACGTCGCCGCCCTTGCCCCCGAGGGACAGGCTGTCCGCGATGATGACGGCGCGGACGGCTCGGGCCAGCCCTTCGCGGTCGTTCTCGGCGAACGTGGTCGTGTCGATGGGCTTGCCAATCTTCACGCGGATGGGACCGGGGGTGATGTTCCAGGTGGACTTGGGCATCAGGTCGCCGGAGCCCTCGATGGTGACGGGGCAGACGGGGACGCGGGCCTTCAGCGCCAGGGCGAAGGGGCCCTTCTTGAAGGGCAGGACGCGGCCGTCCGTCGAGCGGGTGCCTTCCGGATACAGGAAGATGCTGGTGCCGCCGCGAATCTTGGCCGCTGCCGCGTTGAGCGAGGCGATGGCCTTGGAGCGGTTGGACCGGTTGATGAAAACGTGGCCTGCGAGCGCGAGGTACCAGCCGATAAGGGGCACCCACTTGAGCTGCGTCTTGGCGACGTAGCGGAAAGGGATGGGGACGGCCAGGAAGTGCGCCGGGATGTCGATGGTGGACTGGTGGTTGGCCACGTAGATGGTGGGCCGATTCGGGTCCACGTTCTCCTGGCCGATGACTTCCAGCTTCGCGCCCCCTGCCCACAGCAGCACGGGCGACCAGAGCTCGCGCGCCACCCAGACGGAGCGCGATGGGTTGAGCGTGAGCAGCATCGCCAAGATGGCAAGGGGGAAACAGAAGAGCGTCCAGACGCCCGCCACGAAAATGCAAAAGAGCTTGCGCATCCCTCAGCCCGCCTCCTGGGGGCCGATGTTCAGGGCCGGAAGGTGCCCGGGCCCGCGGGCTTGCCCGCCGAAGCTCCCTGGCCAGACGGTCAGGCGGCGACTCCCACGAGGGAGGACGGCGGCACCTGTCACGCGTTGGACGGGACGACGGGGGGGCATGCACTTCTTCTACCACGTCCTACCTACACGTTGTTTCTGGTGCGCGCCGCTCGGCGGGGTTACAAGCAGGGGTGGTGTGGCCAGGAAAAAGTTCATCGCCATCGCGGGCAACATCGGCGCCGGAAAGACGGAGCTGACGTCCTTCCTCTGCCGGAAGTACGGGTTGACGCCCTCCTTCGAACCCAACGACCAGAACCCCTATCTGGCGGACTTCTACAAGGACATGAAGACGTGGGCGTTCCGCTCACAGCTCTTCTTCTTGACGCACAAGTTCCGCCTGCACCGGGAGCTGGAGCGCACCTCGGGGACGGTGCTTCAGGACCGCACCCTCTATGAGGACGCGGAGATTTTCGCCAAGAACCTCCACCGGCAGCGGCTCATCGACAAGCGGGACTGGAAGACGTACTGCGAGCTGTACGAGACGATTTCGGAGTCGTTGCGGCCCCCCGACCTGATGATCTACCTCCGCTGCCCAGTGCAGACGATTCGTGAGCGCATCCGCATCCGTGGCCGGGCCATGGAGCGGGACATCCCCACCCGCTACCTGCAGCGCCTCAATGCCCTCTATGAGGAGTGGTTCGAGGGCTACCGCCTGTCGCCGGTGCTCGTGCTTCCCACGGACAAGCTCGACTATTTGACCAACCTGGTGGACCGCGTGGACCTCTTCCGGCAGATCGAGAAGCACCTGTGATGGAGGTCTACCTGCTGGCGACGGAGCAGGAGGGCCCGGCTCCCCTCGATGCACTGCGCACGTCCTTCGCGAACGATGAGGTGGAGTTCACCCCGGACGCGGACGGCGAGGGTTTCACCCTGCGGGCGGACGGCTCCGAGGTGCTGGTGCGTCTGACGCGGGGCTCCGAGGGACTGCCGCGCTTCCGCAAGGAGGTGTTCAGCGGCAGCCCGGATGCCTTCGAGCGGCTGGGGCGCGCCAAGGCCTACTACCACCTGTCCGTGGAGCCGGGCGGGGCGCAGCCCACGCTGCCTGTTTTCGAGGCCCTGTGGGCCGTGCGCACGCTGCTGGAGCACGTGCAGGGCGTGCTGGTGGACCTCACCGCCTTCAAGCTCCACGAGCCCGACGACGTGGCGGAAATCACGGAGCTGGACTTCGACATCCGCGACCATGTCCACCTCCATGCCGTGGAGGCGACGGAGGGGGACACGCCCCTGTGGGTGCACTCGCACGGGATGGAGAAGTTCGGGGCCCGGGACCTGGAAATCTTCCACCTGGCCGAGAAGGACCTGCTGGCCGCGGAGAGCTTCCTTCACGAGCTGTGCACCGACCTGGCCTTTGGACAGGGGCCGGCGCTGCGCACCCAGGTGGGTACCAGCGAGGGGCAGGTCTTCACGCTCGTGCCCTCGGAAGAGGCCCGCGCCAACCTGCTGGGCGTCCCCCTGGACACCTTCGAGGGCCATGAGGGGCTCTTCCTCACCGTGGTGTCCCCGCTGGGCCGGCACAACACGTCCCAGCTCCTGGAGCCCTACCGTGAGCGCTTCGAGAAGGAGCCGGAGGAGCAGACCCAGGCCATGCGGCGGGAGGCCCAACTGGTGCTCCCGTCCTTCCTGGCGCGCTTCCAGCGCAAGGGCCTGATGGAGCCGCTCACCTTCCTGGTGCGTGCTCCTTTCGATACCCATCCCGAAGGGAACACCGTCACGGAGAACCTGTGGCTGGAGGTCATGGGCCGGGACGAGGGCTCCGTGGTGGGCAAGCTCGTTGATGGCGCGGTGCATACAACCGAGTGGCGCAAGGGTGCCCACGTAGAGGTCGCGGAGACCCAGGTCAATGCGCTGGCCATCAGCCGGGAAGGCCGGGCGTTGGACGAGCGGGAACTCCGTGAACTCCTGAACGCCGAACGGCCGATGTAGCAAGCGGCGCCGGGGGCCTTGCCCAGCCATCGCGGGGCGCTAGGCTCCGCGCCCCATGCCCGCCCTCCTGCTGCTCACCGGTCCTTCCGCGGGGCGTCGTCACGACGTGCTCGCGGAGGCGACGATTGGCCGCAGTCCCTCGTGTGAAATCCCGCTGGATGACCATCAGGTCTCCCGCAAGCACGCGCTGATTTCCGTTCTCGACGGGCAGGCGCGCATCCGCGACTTGCGCTCGCGCAACGGGACGTTCGTCAACGGCGAGCGCCTCGTGGATGAGGTGGTGCTCAAGCCCGGTGACCAGGTGCGCGTGGGCGTGACGACGGCCCTCTTCGAGCCGCCCCCGGTGACCCTGGTGGCCGATGGGCCGGAGAAGATGGGGCAGGTGCCCATCGAGGAAGTGCTGCCTCACGTGGGCGCGGCGGCGGCGATGTACTCGGCGGGCATCGCCCTGCTGGGCGCGACGAGTGGCGCCCTGGTGCTGCGGCGCCTGGCGGATGAGGTCGCGCACGCACTCAATGCCGACCGCGCGGCCGCGCTGCTGGGCAGCAGTGATGGCTTGCTCACCGCGGCGGTGGCGGGCGCGGAGGCGCTGACGATGCCGCGCGCGCTGGCGCAGGCCGCGCTGGAGCGCAAGGAGTTGGTCCAGACGGATGACGTCCTCTGCGCGCCCCTGGTCGCCTCAGGCGGCATGCCCTTCGGCGTGCTGTACGTGACGCGGGCGGAGCCGAAGTTCAGTGAGGGCGAGGGCCAGTTGCTCGCGGCGCTGGGACGGTTGGGGGGCGAGGCCTACACCACCGTGCGCTCCCGCGTGGATGCGGAGCCGCCCGTGGCCGCGCTCTCCGGGACGTCCCGGCCGCTGCGGGCCTTGCTGGAGCTGGCGCGCCGGGTGGCCGCCAGCGCCGCGCCGGTGGTGATTCATGGCGAGCCGGGCGTGGGCAAGGCGCTGCTGGCTCGCTTCGTCCATGCGCGTTCGCCTCGGGCCCTGGGGCCTTTCATCGTGGTGGACTGCCGGGAGCCGGCCGATGCCGTGGAGGAGGCGCTGTTCGGCAGGGCCAGCGCGCCCGGGCAGCCGCCTGTCGTATCCGCGCTGCTGCGCGCGGATGGGGGCTCGCTGGTGCTGCTCCACGTGGAGTCGCTCGCGCGGCCTGCTTCGGAGCGGCTGGCGAGGGCCCTGGCGCGCCGTTCAGCGCCCGCGCGGCAAGGCGGCGAGGAGCCCGTGGACGTTCGGGTGCTGGCCACCGCGCCCGCGTCGGTGTCGTTGCTGGCGGCGCGCGGCGACGTGGAGGCCTCGTTGGCTCGGGCGCTGTCGGGCTTCGAGTTGGACGCCCCGCCCATCCGCGAGCGGCGCGCGGACGTGCTGCCGCTGCTGGAGCAGTTCGCGGCGCGCGCGGCCCGCCGGATTCGCAAGGAGCCACCGACGCTCAGTCCCGAGGCCCGGCGGCTGCTGACGGAGTACGGGTGGCCGCAGAACCTGCGGGAGCTGGAGCTGGTGGGGGAGCGCCTGGGCCTGCTGTACGCGGCGAGCCGAGTGGGCGCGCTGCAACTGCCCCCGGAGTTCCAGGAGGGCGGCGACGAGGGCGCGAAGACGTTGCAGGGACGCGTGGCCCGGCTGGAGCGCGATGCCATCGCCGAGGCCCTGCGCGAGGCGTCGGGAAAGAAGGTCCGCGCCGCGGCGCTGCTCGGCATCAGCCGGCCCACGCTGGACAAGAAGATTGAGGAGTACGGGCTCGCGGTGGAGCGGGGGCGCCGGGAGTGAGTCAGGCCCCGGCGCCTACGACTTCCGCCGGCTGAGCAGCACGCCGGAGAGGACGAGCCCCGCTCCGAGCACCTGCATCCAGGTGGGCTGCTCTCCACGCACGGCCCACGCCGTGAGGGCGGCCACCACGGGGATGCCCGTGTTGTAGAGCCCCGCGCGGCTGCTGCCCACCTTCTGCACGGTGCGGCCCCAGGTGAAGTACGCGAGCACCAGCGGCACCAGCGCCGAGTACACGACGCCCGCCCAGGCGCCGGCGCGGATGTTCTCGGTCTCCAGCCGCAGCAGCTCGGGCACGCCCACGAGCACCACGCCCGGTGCGCCCGTGAGCATGCTGATGGCGGTGATGCGCAGCGCGGACACCTCCGGACCCACGGTGCGGATGCCCACCGTGTAGATGGCCCAGCAGAGGCTCGCGCCGACGATGAGCCCGTCGCCAATCAAGGACGCTCCATGTTCGGACGCGCCGCGTCCCCCCAGCACCAGCAGCATCCCCACCACGCCCAGCGCCAGTGCCGCGATGAGCGGGCGGGTGAGCCGATCCACGCCGAACACGGCGCCAAGCGTGGCCACCAGCACCGGCGTCACCGCTGTCAGCATCCCGCTGTTCGCCACCGAGGTGTTCGCCAAGCCGACGATGAAGCACACCTGGTACACGGTGTTGCCCACCAGCCCGAGCCCCAGCAGCTTGAGGAACACCGGGCGCGGAAGCGGCTTCCAGCCTTCGACGCCGAGGAGCAGCGCGCCCATGGCCAACGCCGCGATGGTGAAGCGCAGCGACATGAAGGCCAGGGGAGGGAGCGTCTCCATCGCCTCCTTCACCACTGTGTAGTTGGTGCCCCAGGCAATCACGACGCCGACGATGGCCAGGTCGGACGCGGAGATGCCGCGTGAGGGGGCGGGCACAACGGCGGTGGTGGGCGTGGACACGGCGGCAGGGGAATAGGCCCGAGGGGTCGCGCGCGCAAGCCGACGTTTGGAGCCGGGCATGCTAAACGCCAGGGCATGGACCTACGCTTTTCGGAAGAGGTGCGCCGCGCGCTCGAGGCCGGCCAACCGCTGGTGGCCCTGGAGACGAGTGTCGTGGCCCAGGGCCTTCCGTATCCGGACAACCTGGCCGCGGCCCGGGCGTGTGAGGAGGCCATTCGTCGCGCTGGCGCCGTTCCCGCCGCCACCGCCATCATCGACGGGCAGTTGTGCGTCGGGCTGGAGGAGCCGGAGATGCGCCGGCTGGCGGAGGGCAAGGAACGCCTGCTCAAGGTGGCGTCTCGGGACTTCGCCGTCGCCATGGCCACGCGCGCCACGGGAGGCACCACCGTGAGCGCCACGTGTGAGATGGCCGCCGCCGCGGGCATTCGTGTCTTCTCCACCGGTGGTATTGGGGGCGTGCACCGCGGGGCGTCGGAGCACTTCGACATCTCCCAGGACATCGCCGCGCTGGCGCGCTTCCCCGTCGCCGTGGTGTGCGCGGGCGCCAAGTCCGTGTTGGACCTGCCCAAGACGATGGAGCTGCTCGAGACGGCCGGCGTGCCCGTCATCGGCGTGGGGACGGACGAGTTGCCGTCGTTCTACAGCCGGGGTTCTGGCATCCCCCTGGAGCACCGCGCGGATGACGTGGACACGGCCGCCCGCATCGCCCGCGCCCGCTTCGAGTCGCTGAAGCAGGGTGGGGTGCTCTACACCGTGCCTCCGCCCGAGGAGACGTCCCTGCCTCGCAACGAGGTGGAGTTGCACATCGCCGCGACGCTCGCCGACGCGGACCGGCAGGGCATCCGCGGCAAGGCCGTGACGCCCTTCCTCCTGTCGGAAATGGCGAAGCGCACCGGGGGCAAGACGCTCAAGGCCAACCTGGCGCTGCTCACCAACAACGCGCGCTTCGCCGGTCAGCTCGCCGTGGCGTACGCACGCGCGAGCTGAGTACCCGGACGTGGGCCGTCGCTACCGCTGGAACCAGCGCACCAGCTCTTCCAGCTCGCGGCGGTCCACTTCGTCGAAGGCGTTCTTGTGCTCGGAGTCGATGTCGAGCACGGCCAGCAGCTCGCGGTTGCGGCCGAACACGGGGACGACGATTTCCGATGCCGAGCGCCCGTCACAGGTGATGTGGCCCGGGAAGGCGTGGACGTCCGCCACCACCACCGACTCGCCCTTCGCCGCGGAGGCACCGCACACGCCCTTGCCGAACGGGATTTCCAGGCACCCGAGCGTGCCTTGGTAAGGGCCCACCCGCAGCAGCCGGCCCGGCGTGACGACGCGGTAGAATCCCGTCCACAGGTGCCCGAAGGCGTGGTGCAGCAGGCAGCTCATGGTGGCCATGCCGGTGATGTCGTCGTCGATGCCCTCGAGCACCGCGCGGACATGCTGCTTCAGCTCGGCGTAGGCTTCGGCCTTGGGCATGCCGCGCAGATCCAGGGTGACTTCCGCCATGATGGGACCTCGCAAGGCGACCTCCCGCGAGCATCAGGCCCCGGTAGGGTCAGCGTCCCATCCATAGCTTGATTCGCTTTCCGCCGCACAGGAGCCGACATGGATTCGCTCATCCTCGATTCGAATACCTGGCTGCTCGTTCTCACGGGCGCGGGAGTCTCCGCTGAAAGCGGAGTTCCCACCTTCCGCGGGATGAGCGGACTCTGGGAGGACCAACCCGTGGAGGCCGTGGCGTCGCCCGAGGGCTTCCGGAAGGACCCGGCGCTGGTGTGGCGCTTCTATTCGGAGCGCCGCAAGGCCGCCGCCGCCGTCCACCCCAACCCGGGCCACGAGGCGCTCGTCGCCTGGGAACGCCACCTGGGGGACCGCTTCCTGCTCGCCACCCAGAACGTCGATGGCCTGCACACGCGCGCTGGAAGTCAGCGGGTGGTGGAGATGCACGGCAACCTCTTCAAGACGCGCTGCAGCCGCTGCGGGCGGCCCCCGTTCGAGGACGCCACCGTGTACCCCGCAGGGGCGGTGCCCGAGTGCGACGCGTGTGGAAAGCTGCTGCGGCCCCACATCGTCTGGTTCGGCGAATACCTGGACCCGGCGGACATCCAGCGCATCGAGGACTTCTCGCTGCGGGCCGCCACTTCGGGTGGACGCTTCGTCTTTCTGGCGGCGGGGACCTCTGGCGCCGTGTACCCGGCCGCTGGAATCGTGGACCAGGTGCGCAAGGCGGGCGGGAAGACGTGGCTCGTCAACCTGGACCCGGCGGAGAACTCCAACCGCTTCGAGCACCGCATCGTGGACAAGAGCGGGGAAGTCCTCCCGACCCTCGCGAAGCTCGCCTGACGCGGGGGGCGGAAGGACAGGGGGCACCGCGGTGCTTCCGCGTGCCCCCGTAGCGACTATTCGAAGACGGAGATGTCAGGCCCGGACGGGCTCGCCGGCTTCGGCGGGGGGCGCGGCGAACGCCCGGGGGCCGCGGCTCGCACGGGCTCCAGCACCACGTTCGCCGACTGCGTATCCCCGGCCACCCGGCGCAGGTTGAGCGTGAGCTCCTTGTCCTGGTGCCCCGGCAAGCGGAAGCTGAACGAGTGCACCTTGTCGCGGCGGAGCTGGAGCTTCGTGGGCGTGGTGCCCACCATCTCCTCGCCTTCGTAGATGGATGCGCCGGACGGCGTCGAATCGAGGCTCACCGTGAGGACGGACGCCTCCTCGGGCGTTCCCGTCGTGCCGGTCGCGGTCTGCGTCGTCGCTGGTGGAGCGTCGCGGGGGACGTTCACCACCACCGGCGTCGCGGGGGCGCTGCCGCCCGGTTTGCCCAGGACCACGGCCGCGCCAATGCCCAGCAGGACCAGCGGCACGGCGACCAGGGCCACCTTCTTGCCGGTGGACATGCCCTCCGGCTCGGGAGGCGGGGGCGGAGGAGGCGGCGCGGACCGGGACGTCTGCGAGCGGACGCGGCTGGGAGAGGACGACGAGCCGCTCGCGCCGCCCTGGGGCCTGGCGACGACGACGTTGGAGGGCGTGGCGCCTCGGCCCAGGCTCGGCGCGGCGCCCACCCGCGAGGAGCGGATGCCGCTCTGGCTCCCCTGACGGCTGGAACGGCTGCGGCTGTTGCTGCCGCGCTCGCTGGCGCTGGGGACGCCGCCGCTCGGCATGGCGTCGAGCTCCTCGGAGGTGAGGTCCGCCACGGTGTCCAGCATCGCGTCGATGAACTCCTGCGCGTTCTGGTACCGGTCCTCCTTCTCCGGGGCGAGCGCCTTCTTGAAGAAGGCATCCAGCGCGGCTGGCACGGGGGCGCCCTGGCGCTTGGTGTTGACGGCGGGCACCGCCTGGGTGAGCGACGCCGTCAGCGCCTTGCGCACCGTGTTCGCGCCGAAGGGCGAGCTGCCGGTGAGGCAGAAGTAGAGCACGCCGGCCATGGAGTAGAGGTCGGAGCGCTGGTCCACGGACTCGCCGCCGGCCTGCTCGGGCGGCATGTACTGGGGCGTGCCCAGCACCTGTCCGGTCGAGGTGAGCTGCTCCTCCTCCTCGGACTCCATGGCCTTCACCAGCCCGAAGTCCAGCACCTTGACGAAGTCCTGGCCGCTGAGCTGCTGCACCATGATGTTGTGTGGCTTCAGGTCGCGGTGGACACAACCCTCCGCGTGCGCGTGCGCCAGGCCCTGGGACGCCTGCTCCACGAGGCTCAAGGCCCGTCGCAGGGACATGGGGCCCTGGCGCTTCACCGTCTCCTTCAGGCTTTCGCCTTCCAGGAGCTCCATCACGTAGTAGCAGGTGCCGTCCGGCGACCGGCCGAAGTCGAAGATGGTGATGACGTTGGGGTGCCGCAGTCGGCTGGCGAGCTCCGCCTCCCGGCGAAAGCGCTCGAAGAACTGGGGGGCGGCGGCCAGCGACGGGTTGAGCGTCTTCACCGCCACCGGGCGTTGCACGGACGTCTGGGTGGCGCGGAACACCATGCCCATGCCGCCCTGGCCCAGGACGCTTTCGATTTTATAACGGCCGTCGAGCACCTGGCCGAGGAGCTGGAGGCCCTGGCCTGAACAGAGGTGGTCGACGCCGTCGGTGCTTCCGCAATGGGGACAGGGGGCAGCCATGTGGGGCCAGAGTATAGACAGGCCCCGGCCCAACCCGGAAAGCCCCTGTAGGGCCCCAGAGCGAACGGGCGGGCACATCCGACATTCCCGAGGGGCTCGCGGGCTGTTACATCCCCGGCGCCATGAGCCTCGTCATCGCCCAGGACCTCTGTCTCTCCTACGGAAAGAAGGTCCTCTTCGATCAGGACAGTTTCACACTGGGTCCCAGGGACCGGGTGGGCCTCGTAGGGGCCAACGGGACGGGTAAGAGCTCGCTGATGAAAATCCTGGCGGGCGTGTCCCAGGCCGACTCGGGGACGGTGCAATACAGCCGCAAGGCCCGAGCGGGCTACCTGCCGCAGGAAATCGCCGGGTTGCCGGATGGCACCGTGGTGGAGGCGGTGATGAGCACCGTGCCCGGCCGCGATGCCATGGAGGCGCGCCTCAAGGAGACGGAGGCTGCGCTCGCCGCCGCCACGGACGAGGAGGACCAGCTGGAGCTGTCCCAGTCCCTGGCGGACCTGCATGCGGAGCTGGACGACTTCGAGAACCGCTACGGCCGCCACCACGCCGAGCGCATCCTCAAGGGTCTGGGCTTCCGCGACACGGACCTGGCCAAGCCCACCTCCGCGCTGTCCGGCGGCTGGCGGATGCGCGCGGCCCTGGCGGGACTGCTGCTCCAGGACCCCGACCTGCTCCTGTTGGACGAGCCCACCAACCACCTGGACGTGCCCACGCTCACGTGGTTCGACGACTTCATGCGCCGCTCCAACAAGGCGCTGGTGCTCATCTCCCACGACAAGGACTTCCTCAACCGGCAGATCAACCGGGTGGTGTCCCTGGAAGTGGAGGGCGTGCGCGAGTACGCGGGGAACTACGACGAATACAAGCGCCTGCGCGCGGAGGAGAAGGAGCTGTTGAGGGCCCGCGCCGAGAAGGTGGAGTCGCGCCGCGCGGAGCTGCAGGGCTTCATCGACCGCTTCGGCGCCAAGGCCACCAAGGCGCGTCAGGCCCAGAGCCGCGCCAAGATGTTGGAGAAGCTGGAGAAGGTGCAGGTCCTGGAGGAGCGGACGTCGATGAAGTTCCGCTTCCCCGAGGTCGAGCGGAGCGGGCGCGACGTGGTGACGCTGGAGGGCATCACCAAACGGTACGGCGCGCAGACCATCTACGACGGCCTCACCGGGCGCGTGGAGCGTGGGCAGCGCATCGCCGTGGTGGGCGCGAACGGCGCGGGCAAGACGACACTCCTGAAGATGGTCGCTGGCGAGCTGGCGCCGGACACCGGGACGGTGACGCTGGGGCACAACGTGGTGGTGGGCTATTACGCGCAGCACCACGCGGACAAGCTGAACCGGCAGAACACCATCATCGAAGAGGTGCGCCCGCTGGCCGCGGACAAGCCGGAGAGCTACGTGCGCGGCGTGCTGGGCGCGTTCCTCTTCAGCGGCGATGAGGTGGAGAAGCCCATTGGCGTGCTGAGTGGTGGTGAGCGCGCGCGGGTGGCGCTGGCCAAGCTGTTGCTGGTGCCGTCCAACTTCCTGCTGATGGACGAGCCCACCAACCACCTGGACCTGGACTCGGCCGAGATGCTGATTGAAGCGCTGAAGGGCTACGGCGGCACGTTGCTGTTCGTCAGCCACAGCCGGAGCTTCATCAACGGCCTGGCGTCGCACGTGTGGGAGGTCGCGGATGGGAAGCTCACGCCGCATCCGGGCAACCTGGACGACTACCTGTACCACCAGCAGAAGCTCCAGCAGGCGGCGGCGGAGGCCTCGGCCCTGGCGGCGGGCCAGGCGCGGGGTGAGAAGGTGGCCTCCGGGCCGATGACGGAGAAGGACCGCAAGCGGCTGGAGGCGGAGGCGCGCCAGCGCCGCAGCGTGGTGGAGGGGCCCCTCAAGAAGGAAATTGCGAAGCTGGAGGCGCGCATCGCCGAGGTGGAGGCCGGACAGAAGGAGCGCGAGGCGCAGCTCGCGGACCCGGCCCTCTACAACGACTTCGCGCGCGCCAAGCCGCTGATGGACACGCACCGCGCGAGCAAGGAGGAGCTGGAAGACCTCTATGCCCGCTGGGAGGCTGCGCAGGAGAAGCTGGCCGAGGCGTCCGCGTCACTGGGATGAGGGCCGCGCGGCGCTCGCCCGGCTCATCGGGTGAGCATCCGGTGGAGCAGCCACATCAAGCCCTCGGAGGCGTACCCGGCCAGGTTGAAGGTCTGGCCTCCGCGCCGGGTGGGGACGAACATCGGGATGTCATGGCTGCTGAACGTTTCCCTGTAGGGGGTGGCGCCACTGGGCGCGCAGCTCCCGCAGTAGAGGCGCTCCTCCGCGACGAAGCCGTGCTCCAGCCGGAGCTTGCGCCGGCACGCGGTACAGCAGGGGGGCCCTTCGAGCCGCACCGTGGCGCGGGCATCCAGCGGCTCATCGCGGTACGTCTCCACGGCGTCTTGCAGTTGCTGGAGCTCGCCCTCATCCAGGGCCACGCCCGCGCAGCCCGAGCACACCTCCATGGTGACCCCGAACACCTCCACCACGGGCAGGGGTGCGCGGCCACAGCGTGGACACGTGGGCGCGCGGGTGCCGCAGTGTGTGCACTCCGGGACGAACTGGAGCTCGCCCTGACAGCCCTTGCAGCAGCCTGGGCGGTTCTTCGCGCGTCGCAGGAGCGCGTCCGACACGGAGCCGCCCATGACTTTCGTGAGCGCTTCGCCCTCGAACCACACCGCGCCGCACGCGCCACATGTCTCCAGGGGAAGCTCACTGCTGGGCGTGAGCTGCATCGAGTTCTGGCAGAAGGGGCATGCGCTCATGGGGATGACCTATAGGCGCTCTCCCCCAGGGGCGAAAGCAGCAATGTCTGGAAGGTGCGTTCCCCAGGTGCACCGCCCGGTGTCGCTACGCGCGGAGCCGCTTGCGGCGCTCCCGCTTGGCGCGGCCGTCCACATGCGATGGCTTGCCCGCATCACGCAGTTCGTCGGACACGGGCAATGACTGCGACGGCCGCTTCCCGGCGGGCAGGCCGTCCACGGAGCTGGCCTCCGCGGGTGGCTGCTCGGTGGGGAGGGCGGGGAGGCGGATGACGAACGTGGTGCCCTCGCCCATCTTGCTTTGCACGGAGATGCTGCCGCCGTGGTTCTTCACGATGCGTTGGCAGATGGCCAGCCCCAGGCCGGTGCCTTTCTGCTTCGTCGTGTAGAACGGCACGAAGATGTGCGGGTGCTGGTCCGAAGGAATGCCGGGCCCGTTGTCGGACACCCGCACCTCTACGAACTCGGCGCCGGCGCTGCGCAGCTCACCGAAGCGCTCCGGCTTCTCCGTGCGCACGCTGATGCGGCCCTCGCGCGTCTCGAGCGCCTGCACGGCGTTCTGCACCAGGTTGATGAGCACCTGCTTGAGCTGCTCCGCGTCGCCGTCCACGCGCGGCAGCATCAAGTCCAACTCCACGGCCAGGTGGAGGTTGGATGGCACGTCGTTCTGGATGAGCCGCATGGTGCGCGTGACCACCTCGTTGAGGTCGGTGGTGCCAAAGCTCTGCTTCAGCGGGCGCGCGTAGTCGAGGAACGCCGTCACCACGCCGTTGAGCCGGTTGACCTCCTCGACGATGACTTCGAGGAACTCGGCGTCTTCGCCCTGGTAGTGCACCGGGTCCAGGCACTGCGCCGCGCCCTTGATGGCGCCCAGCGGATTGCGAATCTCATGCGCGAGACCCGCCGCCATCTCACCCAGCGCGGCCAGGCGGTCCCGCTCGCGAATCTTCTCGTAGAGCTTGGAGTTCTCCAGCACCGTCGCCAGCCGCTCCGCCACCTCCAGGATGATGGCGATTTCGTCGGACGCGAAGGCCTCCGGCACCCGTTCGTCCCACAGGTTGAGGAACCCGATGACGCGGTCATTGCCCATCAGCGGCACGGCGATGCCAGCCTTCACCTGCACCAGCGCCGTGCGCGTGTCGTTGAGCCGCTTGAGCTCGTCCCGGTAGCGCTTGCCCTCCACCGCCTGCAGCCGCATGGTGGCCATGCGGCGCTCCACGTTCTCTCGCAGCACCGCCTTCTGTCCGCTGGCCGCCGCGAAGAGGAGGCCGCGTGCCACCGCCGTGTCCAGGAAGGCCACCGGCAGCGGGCCGCGTGAGTCCAGCAGCCGGTACCCGGGCCGGTCCTCCGCCAGCAGGTACACGGAGGCGTGCGTGACGCGGCCCGTCTCGTGGAGCGTGTCCAGCACCAGCCGGGCCAGCTCGGAAATCTCGATGACATTCGCGATGCGCACGCGCAGCGCGCCCAGCGAGTCCAGGAGGGCGAAGCGCTCGCGGAAGAAGATGCGCACCACCATCTCCTCCACCTTCACCTTCAGCGGCTCCAGCAGGATGAGGATGACGAACGCAGCCACCACCGTGTTGAAGAGGAAGAGGCCGGTGTTCTCCTTGCCCCACGCCGTCAGCACCGTGAAGACGGCGGCCAGGATGCTGGCCAGCACCGTCTGCGAGGCAATCTTGCCCAGCAGCTCGTGCAGGTCCATCAGCCGCAGGCGCAGCAGCGTGTGGGCCAGGAAGAACAGGTACAGCGTGGAGAAGACCGACCCCAGCGTGGGGAAGGGGATGCCGAAGCTGACCAGGAAATCCAGCGCGGAGAAGAGGATGGCCGCGCCCGCGCCACTGGCCAGATACGCCAGCCGGAACTTCTCGATGCGCGACTCCGTGGTGCGGACCCGGTGGAGCAGCAATGAACCGTAGGTCAGCAGCGTGCCCAGCACCCACACGCCCATGCCCACCCGGGCCCAGAGCTTGTCGGCCAGGGGGGTGACAGCCACGGTCAGCCCCAGGACGGCGGACAGCAGGGCGAGCCGGCGGCCCACCAGGTTCGTCCCCTTGCTGACCCCCAGGAACTCCAGGAAGAAGGCTACGGCCGCGCCCGGCACCAGGGAACCCACCAGGATGGTGGCGCCCACGAAGATGCGGGATGTCCACGGGTAGTCGCCGGCCGGGAAGACGCTGTGAAAGAAGAGCGAAAGGTAGTAGCCGGCCACCGTCAGCGCGAAGACGGAGTACAGCGTCAGTACCCTGGGCCTGCCGGGCCGCAGCAACATGGACACGCCCAGGGCGAGCCCGATGATGGATGCCAGCAGCGCGCTCTGTGTCCGGATGTCCATGAGGAGGCGGACAGTCTAACCTGTGTCAGCCTCCGGAAATTTTCCATGACCTGCCGGTTGTCCTGGGGCGAGCCCGCGCGCATCTCCCTGGGACCCAGCCCCCGCGTATGAAGCCCTTCCTTTCCAAGCTCGCCGTCGCCGCCTCCGCGCTCCTGATGACCGCGCAGGCACCCGCCCCGAAGGCGGTTTCGTCCACCCCGGCCGAGCCCGAGGCGTCCGAAGCGCCGGCCCAGCACCCCAGCAACGCGCCTTCAGAGGCGCAGTTGTCGCCCCCTCCCGACTCGGAGAAGGCGCCGCTTCCGGTGGGCTACGTGGAGGTGCTCAACCCCGCCTTCCCCAATGCCGCGCCGCCCACACCGGTGGTGCACCGGGGCCGCCGCTACGCGCTGGAGGACCTGGCGCCTTACTTCGGCGAGGGCAAGAAGAAGGAGGCCCGTGACGCGTTCGACCGTGGACAGTACACGCGCGCCCGCGAGCTGCTGAAGGACGAGGGCGACAGCCCGCCGGTGCGCTACCTGCGCGCCCTGGCCGCCGTCCGCGCCGGCGATGACGCGTCCGCCGCCAAGGAATTCGCCGCGCTGGTCCCGGACTATCCCGCGCTGAAGGACCGCTGCCTGACGCATGGCGGCGTGGCGCTGGAGAGCCTGCGCCGCTTCGATGAGGCCGCGGTGCTGCTGGAGCAGGTGCCACCCGAGTCCAAGCTGTACGTGGACGCGCGGCTGGCCCTGTCGCGCGTGCTGCGCAAGAAGAAGGACGCGGCGGGCGCCATGGCCGCGCTGGAGCCGCTCACGTCGCGCGCGGCGCCCAGCTGGGGCCGCAACGTGGGCGCCGAGGCGCTGATGGCCATCGCCGACATCGCCGCGGAGAAGAAGGACAAGGCCGCCGAGCGCGCCGCGCTGTGGCGCCTGTGGGCCGCGCACCCGCTGTCCGCCTTGTCGAAGCAGGCCGAGAAGCGCCTCAAGGGGCAGACGCCGCCCGTCGATGCGAGGGTGGGGCGTGGCGAGGCGCTGGTGGAGCTGCACCGGAACAAGGCCGGCCTGGAGCAGTTGGAGCCGCTGCTGCCGAAGCTGGCGCTTCCGGACCCGCTGGCCTGCCGCGCGCACTTCGCCTTCGGCAAGGGCATGCGCAAGGAGCGCCAGCACACGCGCGCCATCCAGGTGCTGACGCCCGTGGCGGAGAAGTGCCAGGACCGCGACCTGCTGGCGCGCGTGCTGTACGTGCTCGGCTCGTCGCGCTCCATCGTCGACCAGGCGCGGGGCACGGAGACCTACGAGCGGCTGGCGCGCGAGTTCCCGGACCACTCGTTCGCGGATGACGGCCTCTTCTACGCGGCCGACCTCTACCTGAAGACGGGCCGTCCGAAGGAGGCCATGGCCCGCCTGGACACGCTGGCCCGGCTGTACCCGCAGGGGGACTTCCTGGGCGAGGCGCTCTTCAAGGCGTTCTGGATTGCTCGCACCACGGGCGTGGAGGACTCCGGCCTGTCGTTCCTGGACCGCATCGAGGCGCAGTTCGCCAAGGCGGACGAGAGCTACGACGTGGAGCGCGCGCGCTACTGGCGGGCGCGGACGATGCAAGAGAAGGGCAACATCCAGGGCGCGGCGGAGCTGTTCGAGAAGCTCTCCGTGGACCACCCGGCGACCTACTACGGGCTGATGGCGCGCTCGCAGCTGGCGAAGGTGGACCCGCCACGGCTGGAGAAGGTGTCCGCCGAAATCTTCGCCGTGCCCGAGGCCGCCAGCCCCTGGCCGCTGTTCGCCGGCCCCATGGGCGAGGACCCGCACTTCCGCGCGGGCGTGGAGCTGTACCGCCTGGGCTTCAAGGAAGCCGTGTCGTCCGAGATGCTGGCCGTCAACCGGACCAATCTGCCCGCGGAGTCCGTGCGCCTGCTGGTGCTGGTGCTGCACGAGGCCGGGGACGAGCGCTCCGCCCACGCGGTGGCGCGGCTCGCCCTGCGCAAGGACTTGAGCGGGCGCATCACTCCGGAGACGCGCGTGGTGTGGGAGGTGGCCTATCCCAACGCCTTCCGCGACAGCATCGAGAAGCACACCGCGGACGCGGGCGTGGAGCCGGACCTGCTCCAGGCGTTGATGCGGGAGGAGAGCGCGCTGGACCCCAAGGCGCTCTCGTGGGCGGGAGCGATGGGCCTCACCCAGTTGATGCCGTCCACCGCGAAGGGCGTGGCGCGCGAGCTGAAGCTCAAGCGCTTCAGCGTGGACCAGTTGCTCCAGCCCGACCTCAACATCCGCATGGGGGCCCACTATCTTGGCGGCTTGCTCAAGCGCTTCAACGGGCACACGCCCTATGCGGTGGGCAGCTACAACGCCGGTCCCGGCGCGGTGAATCGTTGGAGGTCCGACAGGCCGGACCTGGCGCTGGACGCATGGGTGGAGGAAATCCCCATCTCCGAGACACGCGGTTACATCAAGCGCGTGCTGCGCTCCTTCAACACGTACCAACTGCTGTACGGACGGGCGCCCAAGCTGCCGGTGCTCAAGAGCGCCGCGAAGTAGGTGCGCTGCAGCCATCCGGGCGCCTGCTGGGTGGTGTCGGTGGAGAATTCGTGCGGAATGGGGCGCGGACGCCGCGGGTTATGTCCACGCCCGGAAAAAGGGTGCCTGCGTGTGGGGGACCCCCTATGCAACTGGCCGGAAACGTGACACATGGCCAAGGCCGCACCCTCACACGGCGTGGCAACCAGCTCAATTCATGAAGCTGGTAGAGAAAGACGAAGAGAAGCGTAATGGCGACTGGTACCGTGAAGTGGTTCAACGATGCGAAGGGCTTTGGGTTCATCATGCAGGACGGCGGCGGCGAGGACCTCTTCTGCCACCACACTGCGATTCAGACCCAGGGCTTCCGCACGCTGCAGGAAGGCCAGAAGGTCGAGTTCGACGTGGCCCGTGGCCCCAAGGGCCTGCAGGCTCAGAACGTTCGCCCGGTCTGAGTACCTACTGAGCGCTCATAGCGCTTAGTCCGAAGGCTCAGTCTCCCCGAGGGAGGCTGGGCCTTTTCCTTTTGTCACCCCGATGTTCCAGGGCGCGCCTGGAACTTGCCCGGCGGCTCCCCTAGACTCGGGGCATGGGCGCCCCGTCGAACAGTGGAGACGGTGGGAAGAATGCGCTCTTGCGCGCGCTCCCCTCCGTCGAGCAGCTCCTGCGGCGCCCGTCGCTGGAACCCCTGTTGAGCGGAGTCCCCAGGGCCCGCGCCGTGGCCGCGCTCCGGCTGGCGGTGGACCGGGCCCGGGGCCGGTTGGTGGCGTCGGGCGGGCCGGGCTTCGAGGATGCGGACGTCCAGCACGCCCTGGACACGCTGGCCACACCGGGGCTGCGGCCCGTGCTCAACGCCACCGGGGTGGTGCTGCACACCAACCTGGGACGCGCACCCCTGGCGGCCTCGGCCGTGGCGCGCGTGGCGGAGGTGGCTCGGGGGTACTCCAACCTCGAGTACGACCTGGATGAGGGAGAGCGGGGCAGTCGCTACGCGCCGTTGGTGGGGCTGCTGCGCTCGCTGACGGGCGCGGAGGACGCGGTCGTCGTCAACAACTGCGCGGGCGCGGTGCTGCTGGTGCTGGCGGCGTTGGCGTCCGGCCGCGAGTGCGTGGTGTCGCGCGGTGAGCTGGTGGAGATTGGCGGCGGCTTCCGCGTCCCGGAGGTGATGCGACAGTCGGGCGCGAAGCTGGTGGAGGTGGGCACCACCAACCGGACGCGGCTGTCGGATTACTCGGCGGCGCTGGGCCCGGAGTCGGCGCTGCTGGTGAAGGTGCACCGCTCCAACTTCGCGTTGGTGGGCTTCACGGAAGAGGTGGAGGTCGCGGAGCTCTCGGCGTTGGGCCGCGCGCGCGGCGTGCCGGTGTTCCAGGACCTGGGCGCGGGCGCGCTGGTGCCGCTGAAGGGCGAGGGCCTGAGCCGGGAGCTCACGGTGGCCCAGGCCGTGGCGGCGGGCGCGGACGTGGTCGCCTTTTCGGGAGACAAGCTGTTGGGAGGACCCCAGGCGGGAGTCGTGGTGGGCCGGTCTGTGCTGCTGGCACGCATCAAGGCTCATCCGCTCATGCGGGCCCTGCGGGTGGACAAGCTGACGGTCGCCGCGCTTGAAGCCACCCTGGCGCTGTACCGGGATGGCCGGGCGGAAGAGGTTCCGGTGCATCGCCTGCTTGCCCAGTCGCCGGAAGACCTGCGCGCCCGAGCGGTACGGCTGCAAGGCCTGCTGGCGGGGCAGGGTGTGCGTGCGCGGGTGGCCAGCGTGGAGGGG